>DATJPT010000001.1 GCA_035506275.1 Bacteroidota bacterium | reverse complement strand
CCTGGCTCTGCAGCACTTCTGCTTCGTGTAACTTGTTAATGATCTCCTCTGCAGTATACCGCTTCCGACTCATGACCTTCCTCCTTTTTTGATGACTTCCAATATACTATATTGGATCATCTTTTGGGGGGCAGGTCAGTTTTCTATGTAATACATGTCGGTAAAATCTATCGTGTCGGGAATCGAAATTTGCACTGAGCTATCAGGCGTAAGAGTCATAATTGAGGCATAATTGAAATTCCAGCTGAGGAGTCTATTGGCATCCGCGCCAAACCGTGTTTCCCCTCCTATGTTGCCGATCGGATCGCCTCGGGTTCTCGTTGCCACCAGAGACAAGTCCGAGTATCTCCGTACTTCAAACCCACCCCAATCGGGAGTTACAACCGATATGAGCGTGCCGTCATCAGAACTTGTTATTGATGAGGAGTTCTTATTGGTTGACACAGATTGGATCAGCCGACTTACTGAATCAAAAGCAATAGTCAGGTACGAATAGGATGAGGTGTCGGTAGCTGTGAAACCACGGAACCTGTAGTAATATTGCCTGCTGTCGACAAGATTTGAATCATAAAAATAGTTGGAAGTGTCCTTAGAGTGTATCAATGAAAAAAGAGAATCGTTGAAGTTGGAACGTTCGACGATCACCGGCGAGGCGTATGATGAAGACCAGCTGATCTTCACCTTGGAGTTCGAGATTGATTGGACCGAGAAATTCCCAGGACCCCCAAAAGAATGATAGCCAGGCGGGCTCTCTTCATCGCCGAGCGGATTTTGAAGGCAGCCGGGGAGAAGGAAAATAACCGGCCACAAACAGCGTATGATTGTCCTGCACGTCATTGACGAAGCCTATTTGTGTTCTCTGTATATTGTTCCAATCTTTTCATAGAGTCGCGTACTGTCGCGCCGCAACCTGCAGCTGGTTCAGTCAGCGGAAGACTGGGTTAGGCGGCCGTTACTTGAGTTCAAACGTCACATACACTTGACTTACTATTGAAATTGTCTGGGCGAAAAATCCATATCCGATACTCGCATCCACAGCCACGACCTCGTTGGCTAAGACAGTATTGTAAGTTGAATTATTGAACGGCATCGCATAGCTACTCACACCATATAGCCTTTGTGGCGGTTGGCTCGGTTGACCTTCGTCAATCGAGATAACTCTTCCAAGGGTGACACCAAGTGTTTTTGCCAAGTCATCTGCCTTTTCTCTTGCCTTCAGGGCTGCTTCAACTCGGGCTTTCCTGCGAAGTGAGGGTTCATCTCTTAAAGAGAAGGTAACCTGTGAGACACTCTGTACCTCACACTCACTGATTGCAAATAGGATGGGTTCAAGTAGAGGCAAGCTGTCGATTGTTACCACGGTCGTAATCTGAGCCTGGAAGTCTCTGCTCGACGATAAAAATGCCTTGTCGCCGCGATTGTCTCCACTATAAAAGGAGGAAGTTGAAAGATTTCCTTCTTTGACCCCAAGTGATAGGAGTTTATTTGTGACAGTTTTTGTGCTCCTATCAGCGTTATCGACAGCTTGCCGAAGAGTTGGTCCAACGCCCTTGACTGAAAAGCTGAGGCTCGCTTGGTCAGCGAGCTGTTTTAATTCGACCCTCCCTTCGACAGCAATTTGATTTAGTCGTTGATCGGGTTGTTGGGCGAATAAAAGTTGTGTTACGGTAAGAAGGGTAATGATGAGAGGCTTGTTCATGGTAGTTTTCTCCTCGAAGAATAGGACGCCTGATGGACCGGGGCCAGCTGTGGCAGAAACCTTACTTAAGCAACATCAACTTCTTCGTATTCACATAACTCCCCGCACTAAGCCTGTAGAAATAAACTCCGCTCGACAAGCTCGAACCATCGAACTTCACACGATACGATCCCGGCTGTTTCTGGTCGTTGACAAGTGTGGCGATCTCCCTGCCGAGAATGTCATAGATTTTCAATGTCACCATCCCCGCCTTTGTAAGATCGTAAGAGATTGTTGTGGACGGATTGAATGGATTCGGATAGTTCTGAGAAAGTGAAAACCTGGATGGAACCTCATTCTTCATCAGTTTTACGTTTGTCAACTCCGACAGCGGCCGCGTCCAGGCGCCGTTGCCGGCCGTTCCTGCGATCAGGTTTGTGCCGGAGATGGCAAGTGCTTGGACGTCGGTGTTAACGAGGCCGCTGTTTACCGAATGCCAGCTTGTGCCGTAGTCCGTGGAAAGAAATACTCCGGAATTTGCACTTGCCGCGAAGATACTTGTGCCGAAGGCGGCAAGGGCTGAGATCCAAAAGTCTGCCAGGCCGTTATTGACGGCAGTCCAGTTTGCACCGTTGTCGATGGATCGGAAAACACCGCCGCCGAAACTGCCGGCGAATAAATGCGTGCCCGAGAAGGAAAAAGCACTGACCTCGTACATGCTCATCACGGCTGAATCAGCAGCATGCCAGTTTGCACCGTTGTCGGTGGAACGATAGATACCTTCTAAAGTCCCGGCGAACAGCGTCGCTCCCGATTTGGCGAGAACACTGACGGCGCAATTTTCCAGCCCAGTATTGTACTCGGTCCAGTTCGATCCGCTGTCGGTCGAAACAAAGACTCCGCCTCCTCCGACACCGGCAGTTCCCGCAAGGACATTAGTTCCGGCCACCGCAAGGGCTTCAACAAAGAGGTTTGTTAACCCGTTGTTCGAGGCCTTCCAGATCGTGCCGTTATTAGTGGACACAAAAATGCCGCTCTGAGTGGCAGCATAAAAATTCGAGCCGCTAACGGCGATCGAAGAAATATTCGTGTTTGTTAATCCTGAGTCGATCTGAATCCAGTCTGCACCGTTGTCAGTGGAAAGGCAGACACCGCTGGTCAGAGCAACGATGTCATCTGCCGAAACTGCAATACCCCGGACGCTTGTGAATATTAAACCGTTATTTATGGGATTCCAGCTGGTCCCATTGTTAGCGGAAAGGAAAACACCCCCTCCCAAAGTCCCGGCAAACAATTTCCCCGACGAATCTGGGCCAGCGAGAAGATTAAAAACGATGGAATTCGTTATGCCCGCACTTGCAGGGCTCCAGCTTGAGCCCATGTCAGTAGAACGAAAAACGCCGGCATTCGTCCCAGCGAAGACATTGCTCCCGGAAACGACAAGCGCCCGCGGGCTGTGGTTGAGCGGGAATGAGCTGGCCGGCGTCCAGCTCGTTCCGTTATTCGTGGAAAGAAAAACGCCGCCATTAGTCCCGGCGAAAAGATTTGTACCGGAGGCAACAAGGGCATAGACGTACATGTTACCCAGTCCGGAGTCGGCAGGAGACCAATTTGCGCCATTATCGCTGGAGCGATAAATACCACCCCCGTCGTTTCCCGTGAAGAGGTCCGCACCCGAGCTGGCAAGGCAGAGAATATCATCATCGAACATGCCATTGTTCACGGGGGTCCAGCTTGCCCCTTTGTCCGTTGACCGGAAGACACCGTAGGTGCCAGTGCCCGCAAAAATATTTCCGGCGTTAACTGCAAGCGCTCTAATGTAACGATCTGTCAATCCGGAACTGGCCGCTGTCCAGGTCGATCCATTGTTCGTTGAAACAAAGATACCGCTGTCGGTCCCGGCGAAGATCCTGTTGGATCCCACTGCGCCGGTGTCGGGAAGGAAGGTAAAGGCAAAGATATTCTTGGTCGTCAAGCCGGCGTTCGCCGCGTTCCAACTAGTACCGTTATCGGAAGAATGAAAGGCTCCGCCACTACCTATCCCCGCGAAAAGATCATTACCGGATAAACCAAGACACGAGACCACCCCTCCATCGGGCCCGTTCATTTGAATCCATTGGGCACGTGATTGACTTGCCGACGCAAGCAGGCAGCAAAGCATGATGAATGATCTAACATTTCCTCTCATGTGTTTCCCTTTCTGTCGGATGATGGAGCGCAGTGAGAGTAAGCTCATATATAGAGTCCTTATTCCAAGCCCGGGGTTACCGTGGATTTCGAAGCCCCTCATCCCAGTCTTCGGTTCCTGACAAGTGCAAGATTTTGTGCTTTGCTGACAGCGGAAATTACGAGCTGATCCATTGCCGGTATGCCAGATAAACTCTGATCTTCCCGCTGTATTCCCCCGTCAGAAACAGTTTTCCATCGGGGGTGAACTTGGTGGACATTACGTTGGTCGAGTAGCCGGTCAAAGTTCGGGCGACGCTTCCGTCGGAGAGGTTCCACACCGTGACGAAAGTGTTGAGCCCTCCTCCGGCAACATAACTCCCGGTCGGATCAAACGACACCCCATCGATATAATTGTTGCCGGGCGTGAAGGATCTCAAAAGAGTGCCGTTCATGTCCCAAAGTTTTAGCGAATGGTCGAGACTCCCTGTGGCCAACATAGTGCCGGAGGAATTGAACGCCATCGAGAGTATCCCCATTGTATGTCCATTGAGAGTTTCCAACAGGGCACCATCGGAGACTCTATAAATAAGAGCAGCGTTCGTTATTCCATCGTCGGCAGCAAGAAGCTCGCCGCTGTTGTTCAAGGCGATACAGTATGGTGCTCCCTGTTGTATGATAGTCCGCAACAACGTTCCGTCTTCCGTTGAACGAATAAGAATCCCCCCGCCTCCCGGAATTGAATACGACGTGCCATTCGGAGTTAAGTCGATCGAAAACACCGTCTGCGTAAATTCTCTGTAAGCCAGAACCTGGGCGGCGTCCGCCACCCGCCAGACATAAACCGTCGAATCATTGCTCCCCCGCGCGATGATGACCGATCCGTCGCGGGATATCGCGAGCGCTCCGATAATCTGGGTTTCAAATGATCCAAAATTTCGGATGAACGCCCCTGTTGTGAGGTCATATTGGCCGACGGTCCGACCTATGGCGCAAATGACGCTTTTACTGTCCGCTGGTACAACGAGCGCCGAGACATAGAGGGAACCAAGGGGGTCTCTTGGCGTAATAGTGAGGATCGGTGTATTATTGAAAGTAAATCGTTCGCGCTTAGGAATTGAGTACGATGAATAATTGAGAGAAGTAAAGGCCCGGATGCGGTAGGTATAATAGTCAAGGGTATCAACGGAAGCATCCGTCCACGAGCTGACCGAAGCGCCGACCCGCTGCACCTCGGTCCATTGCCCGCCGGAGATCTGGCGTTCGATCGCATAGCCTTTCGTGTAATCAGTGTTGTCGTTCCAACGAAGGATGAGCGAGTCACGGCTCGTGCTGGATATGGAAAGTCCGCCCGGCATGTTCAACCTCGGGAGTATTGTTGAAACAACGTTCGATGCGCTGCTGGTGTTGATCGTGCTGCGTGCTCTGACGCGGAAGTAATGCGTGGAATCGACCTTGAACGTATCGGAAATCGCTGCCGGGGATGCGTTCTTTCCGACGATGGCAAGCGCCGAGTATGTCATTCCGTTGGTGCTATGTTCAACGACGAAATCGACAGTGAACGCGGCATTATCCTGCCAGGACAACTTCACCTCCGTATCGCTGAGAGAGATAAGAACGAGATTGCTGGGCGCCGGAAAGACAATCGGGACGACGGCAGTGTTCGAAAAATTGCTCGCGAGGGTATCGCTGAGCGCACGGACACGGAAGGCAAGGCTGTCGCCGATCGAATATTTGCCGACGACAGAAGCTGTTGTGGTGTTCGCAGGAAGCTGCTGGAGCGAGGCAAAGGGGCTTCCATTGAGGCCTTCTTGAAGGTCGAACCCTGTTTCCCTGGAAGAATTGTCCTTCCATGTCAATGTGATCAGCGTATCGTTCACCATTCTCGCAGACAGGCTCGAGGGAGTAAAATGATACGCGATAATATGCCGCTGATCCGCGCTGATAAACGATCCGTCCTTAAAATATGCCTTTGCGTCTAATTCATGAATGCTCGCCTCCGGAAGTGTATCGGTTTGCCATACAAATTGGTAGGGGGGTGCAGTGAATATCTTGACGGTAGATCCGTCGATCGTCAATACAACGTTGTTAAGGGGTTGGTTCGATGTCACCTGAATCTGGATCGTTATGCTCTCGAGAGCCGCTGCACTGTCTTTGGGCTCGACGAAAGAGATCGTTCCTTTGGATTCCGGAGGGGCGGTCGGCGTTTCCTTGCGGCATGACAAATTCGCTAACAGTGCGAACGAAAGAACTGCTATTATAGAGGATTTCATTTTTTCGTGACTTAATATTGCCACCGTCTAACGTACCGCGGTTTAGCTGTCTACGACTCTGCGAGTCATAGACTCATCGAGCGGCGACGGGCAGCCAGTTCGGTTATTTCAAAAGCAAAAGTTTCTTTGCCTCGATATATGTTCCAGCCTGCAAACGATAAAAGTAAACCCCGCTTGCCAGGTTCGCCGCATTCCATCGCCGCGTGTAACTTCCTGCCGGCATTTCTTCGGAGACAATCGTTGAAACCTCTCTGCCTAAGAGGTCAAATACCCTGAGTGAGACCAATCCTTTCGAAGGCAAATCAAATGAAAAGGATGTCGAAGGGTTAAAAGGGTTTGGATAATTCTGCTCTAAGCTAAATGCGATTGGAATCCGACTCTTTTCGCTAACTTCTGTCAGCGGAATGGCATTCCCCGAAACTTTAATTGTATCAGGCGAATTTATCGCGTTACTTTGGACGATAATCAATGACGAATCTGCCCCAACCGCTGTCGGCGCATAGCGTAAGGTATCCAATATTGATTGTCCTGGAGCTATATTTAGTGAAGTGCTTATGACAGTAAATGAAACACGCGAAGAAACGATACTGATTACGCTGAGCGTATCATTACCCGTATTGGTGATCGTTATAGTTGTATCCTCATGTTGTCCTGTTTTTACGCTGCCAAAATTTATGCTCTGTATGTTGAACTCCAATTGGATGGGAGCAAGTATCTTTGAGAATTGTTCTTTCCATATCTCAAAACTGCCTCCGCCAAAAACGTAAATGCTGTCAGAGGCAAGCGAGCGAATATCGATGCTTGTATTCCCCTTACTAACGTCGGTCCACGCTCTTTTTCTTCTGTTAAACAGATAGATACCATCTCCGCCGGCAATAACGTTTGTATCCTTTACCTCAAAAGCAAAGATAAATGAATTCGATAAGCCATCGTTGATTGAAGTCCAATTTCTATTGTTGTTTGAACACATGAAAACTCCGGCTCCGGGAGCGCTAGCAAACAAAATGGTGTCACTGGCACAGAGAGCGGCAGCTTCAATATTAGGTGGGCCTGAGTTAATGGCCATCCAGCTCTTTCCTTTATCATTGGTCGTGAACACGCCCGCGTTCGTTGCAGCAAAAAGACTACTATCTTTGACAGCGAGAGCGGTAACAGCCGTATCCATGAGGGTGGAGTCGATGACGTTCCAGTTTGCTCCGTTGTCGGTCGATATAAAGATTCCGCCATCCAAAGACGCTGCATAAATATCAGTTTGATTAATGGCGATAGATGTTATATCACTCTTCATCAACCCATTATTCATGGCGTTCCAGTTTGTTCCGTTGTCAGTGGATAGGAAGATGCCTCCGCCCGAAGTTCCTGCGAAGAAATTTGATCCTTTGAAAGCAAGAGCTGAAACGTTGGTGTTCGTTAATCCTTTATTGGCCTCAGTCCAGCTTGTTCCGCTGTCCGTAGAGTGGAATATGCCGCCGATAGTTGCAACGAAGAGGTTGCCATTGCTTGCTGCGAGAGCTTGAAGAGCCGTATTCGTAAGATTTGTGTTTATAGCTTTCCAACTTGCCCCATTATTGACGGATAAAAAGATACCTCCAAAAGTGCCTGCGAAAAGGTTCGTGTCGACTACTGCGAGAGAGAATGTAGCTGCACCCGTCATACCATTGTTTACTTCCGTCCAAGACGTGCCTTCGTTTGTAGAAAGATAGACGCCCTCAGGCGTTCCCACAAAGAGGTTTGACCCCTTAATTGCTAGCGAAATGAATTTGGTATTTGCCGTCAAACTGTTCACTGCGGACCAGCTTTCCCCTTTATTAACAGAGAGAAAAGTCCTTTCATCATCCGTTCCAGCAAACAGAATCGTGTCGTTACCCGCAAGATAAATGATTTCTGTGGAGGGCAATCCATTACTGACGGAATTCCAGCTTGATCCGTTGTCCGACGAACGATAGACACCGCCTGAAAAACTTCCAACGAATAGGTTCGAATTGCCCACAACAAGAGAGGAGACCGTACCCAAGCCACCACCAATTTCAGTCCAGCTTGTACCTGTATCAGAGGAAATAGAAAGACCGCTGTTAACCGCATAGAGATTTGTCTCTCTCCCGCCAAGTAGGATCCAGGCAGCATTACCATTGGTTGAACCATTCTTGACCAGCGTCCAGCTTGTTCCATTGTCAGTAGAGCGGTAAATGTCACCGCTTGTGTTAGCAGAAAAGAGATTTGTACCAATCGTTGCAAGCGACCGTACTTGAAGTTTTGTCAAGCCAGTATTCACAGCGGACCAGGTAGTACCGTCATCGGTTGAACGAAAGACTCCGAGACCCATGCTCCCTGCAAACACATTCCCGTTTGTATTAGCGAAAGATCGAACGTATCCACTTTGTGGGAAATTCGTTTGTATCCATTGTGCGTGTGATGTGATGGTGTAAGTCGCGACCACTGTCGCAAAAAGGAAGGTTTTCTTTATACACATCATAACTCTTATCTCAGGAAAGATGCCGAGCAATGTTAATTGATATGTGTTTGTCAAGTATAGCTGAATCACGCGTTCCAACGTACCACGGCCAAAGCCGTTACTTCAACAACATCAGTTTCTTTGTCTGAACAAAGATTCCGGCACTAAGTCTATAAAAATACACCCCGCTCGATAAATTGCTTGCATTGAAAATAACCGAGTGTGTGCCAGCAGTCTGATTATCACTGACTAATGTTCCTACCTGCCGTCCAAGTTCATCATACACTCTCAATGTCACAAGACTATTTACAGGCGATTGATAAGTGATCACTGTCGATGGATTGAAGGGGTTTGGGTAGTTCTGATTTAATACGTAGCTGGCTGGTCTTTGATCTTTCGATTCTTGAACAGCAGTGACCATGTGAGATAGCGGATATTGGAATAATGAGCCATGATCGGTTCCGGCATAATAGCTCGACTCATCCTTTACCGTGAGGTTTTTCTCCATTTGTGAAGTGACCGATGTACCGACCGTTGCCGCCGTAATATTGTTGTCTAAGCTGTCCGGAAGCCTATCCCATGCTCCTTCTTCGTTAAGCCGAAAAACCCAGTTCCCTCTGGTAATGAAAATTTTCGCATCGATAATCGACAATGAAGAAATATTCCCCAGCCCGTCTGAAGGTGTTGTATCACTTGCGATGAAATTCCAGGTGCGGCCTTCGTCAGTAGATTTTAGAATGTCTGCCACGGGATAACCATTGCTTGAGAGCAGATATAAAGCCGTATCTGTGCCCGTGACCTGACCCACCGCGGCATTGAAGCTGCTGTCGAATGTCCAGGTATTGCCATGGTCCCTTGATATCCCCAATAAATCGACGGTGTTTTCATTTCCCAGTGCAAAAATGCATGAGTCATCGGCAAACAAATACTCAATAACGTGTAAATCAGAATGGCGGTTCGAAAAAACCTGCCAACTTTTTCCCGTATCAACGCTTGTATAGATTATAGCGCTGTTGAAATCTCCGGCGTACAGAGTAGAATCGTGTACGCATAAGGTGAGATAAAGGGCATTAGGCGCAATTCCGATATTTGATGGTGTCCAAGTGAATCCGCTGTCCGCAGAAAGGTAAATGCCGCTGCCGTCAACGCTAGCGAACAGTGCATTGTCGTAGTAAACAAGCGATACTATTTTTGAGCCCATGGATGGCAAGGGGGAAGGCAGGTGCGTCCATTGTGCATTTGCTGGTACTAAGATTAAAAGATAGACAGCTGCCAAAAAACATGCCTTCATGATGAATTCCTTTCAACGACAAAGGAGCTAATTGCGTTCTATTGCAGGGGCCGAACTCAAAAAACAATCCATCTGTTCTAACGTACCGTGGTTAATCTGAGGCAACGTGCAGCCAGTTCCATGTAGAATGTTGCGCGGCAGAGACGGACATTCGTTTGATTTTGCTTTCCTTCCCACGGCGCATTCGCCAACCGCTGGTTCCGTCAGCTTGAAAACCACCACATTGTCTAGCCGTTTCCAACAGGAACGGCCGGACGGATCTGGCGTTATGAATGTATTAGATTCTGACCTTACTATTGCACAGACAACTTTGAGCAATTTGTTTGTGACGTTGCTCTGCACGGGTCGCTTTGGCTTTTCCTCAGCTTCAGGGCGTGAGTAGAATCGTCGAAAAGCGGATCATGGGTGCTAATTAAAAGATACTGGGCTTTCCCACTGATTTTCGAGTTGATATTCCGATAATCCAGATGGCCCAGCAAGTATGAAGCGTCCATTGGGCAAACACAAAATCGAACTATAATCACTCTTAAGAATAGTAGAACTGACAACAATCCAGCCATCAACCTTTATTACAATTGGTACATATTCACCTAGAACAACTAAAAATTTGTTGTCAGGTGTTAAGTCTAACGAACTGATGAAATATGGAAAAGAGATTTCAGTGTTTGAGCCCCCCTCCACAAAAATATTAGCTGTCCCCCCGCACACAATCCGGATTCCGTCATTGAAAAACCTAAGCTGATAAGTTACCGCCGGCCAAAGATCTCCTCTAAGAGAGCCATTCAACGGATTCCACTCAAAAAACCCTACTCCTCCAGTTGCAATAGCTGCATGGTTTGATGAGAACGCGATCACATTATTCCCATATACTGTGCTGATAACGGAATCCTTTTTGATATCTGTTATACTTACAGATCCAGGAAGGTCAGGAATTGGTGGAACATGAACGGTTGCCCCCGAATATCCATCTGCCGCAATAAGCGAGCCGTCCGGACTAAACCGGACCGCATCGACGGGGTTAGATCTCTCCCATTCTCTATACAAAGATCCGTCGTTAAATCGGAAGATTTTTATGGAGCCTGTGTTCTGAGTAAGATCCATAAATCCTGCAGCCACGTATTGGTTTGACGTGCTGATATCAACGGACATCGCTGTTAGATTCGCATTGTGAAACTGCTTAAGGGTCTGCAAATCCGCATAATTAATGATAGTGATGTCTCCACCATTGTAATCAGTGAGGGCTATAAGCGAGTAATCCGTGGAAACAGCCATCTTACCGTAGTTGCCCGCAATTCCACGAACATAAATGGGCGTCGGCCAGAATCCAAGGTCAACTGAATTTGATGGATCGCTTATCTTAGTCCCTGCAAACAACCTTACGCGATAAACATATTCCTTCGTCGTGTCAGGCGAAATGTCCGTATATGAATGCAAAGTCGATGGCATCCGACCGATCTCGATGAATGAGCCATTTTTCTCGGCTCGTTCGATGATGAATCCATCGCCGAAGGCCACGTTATTAGTTAACGACAGAGATACAGATGTGCTGTTGACTGCAGGAGCGCTCGCTAACGAAGGTGCGACGATCGGAACGTAGACCGAAGCGCTGTCATAAGCGCTGTATACTCCATTTTCGAAAACAGCACGTATTCTATAATAGACCGTATCACCTTCGTATGTTATGGTTGTATCAATAAACGATACACTATGAGCTGGAGATGTTGCGATCAAAGCGAAGCTGTCAACTGCGCTTATCTTTCTTTCAATCGCAAAATATGATTCAGATTTTGAGTTGTCGCTCCATTGAAGTCGGCAGGAGGTCCGATTGACAAGCGCGGCTGTTAATTGGGATGGAGTGGGAGAAGAGATCCTTGTTCCAACAAAGGCAGATGGATCGCTAGAGTTCGATCCGGAGATCGTCCGAACGCACAAATATGCAGCACCGGTACCCGGGATGAGCTCGAATATTCTGGAAATTGTCGCTGATGAGGCCAACCCCTTAACTGTGTCAATCGGATAAATTGGTTGGACAGAACCATAAATGTCAACGTAATATCCTTCGCGATTGTATGAGATAACAGTCTGCATGTAAGGGATTTGGTTTTGCCCTGACACCGAGAAGTTATTCCTCCAACTTAATGAAATAAACGTATCGTTTACAGAATCTATTTTCAATTCGCTTGGAGGCGGAATCGTTACCCCGTGTTCGAATGGATTACGATATTCCACCGGTATGTCACATGACAAAGGGAATGCGGCACATATAAACAGGGTCATCAATTGCAGAGTTATCGATCGATGACTGAAGTTCATGTGATATTTTACGTATTTCGTAATCATTGTAATATCATTGTGCTAAGTTAAGTCCGAATAACCCAAACACCACAGAACACAACGCGACAGCACTTTTTGTGATCTTAAATTTATCCCCAAAAAGGCATTAATAAGAAAGTTCGAATGACCAGGAAACCGCAAAGCAGCCCAACGCTGCGAATGTACTGCCGGATGATATTTTATAGTATCGGCGATTTCTATCTGTTTGGTCATGCTTATCATGTGCCACATCCGAAGAAATTGCTTCATTATATTCATCCTCGTATTTCTTAACTCTAGTATAGAAATAATAAGAAGTAATGCCTGCAACAATGGAAATTCCTGCACTTATCCACATATATGATCTCCATTGCTCGCGTTTGTACCGTAGATACGCTAATGAAATCATCCCGATAGAAATACTATCATCATTTTTAATAAACCTGACTTTGTCAGCCAAATCTTTAAATCCTTCTTTGTGCAAAATCAGAACATAATCACCAAAAGACATTTGCATTGAAAGAGGAGCTTTCCAAATCCCCAGCGTATCAAGTTCAATCGGCCGAGTATCAAAGACCTCAAATGGATAAACTTTCGTCCTGCTCTTCTGAATGAGCATAATAGAAGCATCACTTGCTTCTGCTGGTCTGACTATGATATTAATCCTTCCTGAATCCATGCTAACAATGCCAGAGGATTGATTGCTATTCTTGATCATGCCTTTCGCACTTATAGAAAGCGAATCGTAAGCTTTGGTTGTATCCGCTTGAATTGCGTTTTGCGTAACGGCTTTTTGATTTGTGGGATTCATTGACGATGAGGTCTCGGCGAGGAGACATAAAAATAGCAGGTATATTTTCATTTTTCTTTTCCGGTTGAATAATGTTTCCGCCGCCTGTCGATCCAGAGCGCCCGCGAATCACGAAGTTTGAAACGATCCCTTCGGGAAATGCCTTTGGCAGGAGCGGAGGCAACTGAGCTGCTCACGACTGTGCGAGCCATGGACTCGCGGAGCGGCATCATGCAGCCAGTTCCATCTAGAATGTTGCGCGGAAGTGACGTTCATTTGTTTAAATTTGCCATCCTTACCACGGCGCATTCGCCAACGGCTGATTCCGTTAGTCCCGAAGGGATCCCGTCGGGAATTGAGCCGCCGGTGTCAATTCAATGGGTTGATTTTTATCCGCTCTTCGATCCCTTAACGCCAAGTGTCAAAAAGACAAATCGGGTGAAGGTACGATGTTGGGCCTTGACCGTGAAGCCGGCCTCACGAAAGAGTTGACTTGTCGCTGCAGGGCTCTTCACCGTGGAGTGTCGGAAAAGTGCGGCGAGCCAAGCCGGCATGGATATGTCTGCCAGGCAGAAGCAGCCTCCTGTGCGAAGGACGCGATGTACCTCTCGGAGAGCTGCAGGTTTGTCACTCCAATGATGAAATGAGATGCTGCTGAGAACGACGTCTACGGAAGAATCTGCCAGCGGCAGCGACTCTGCCGCGGCCAAATGAATCGTGGCAGATGGCAGCCGGCCCCGTGCGAGTTCGACCATACCTTCTGCCGGGTCAACGCCTAACAGCTGCGCTGACGGCCAAAGCGCGCTCGCCTTGTGCAGCAACTTCCCCGTTCCGCATCCCACGTCAAGAACGGCATTCGGTGCAGCGATTTCGTTGGCAACGGCCCCGAGCATTTCTGGGTGGAATCGGTCTGTGTATCGCTGAACCCATGAGGTATCGTAAGTTCGAGACCAGCGGTTGAAATGTTCAATATCCTTTGCATTGTCGTTTGTAGTCATTAATGAAGCCCTTCACTATTTAGTGGGCAGATGAAGATCAACGTCTCGGCCGCCTGACGTTCCGCGGCTAAGCTCTCTACGACCCTGCGAGTCATAGACTCGTAGAGCGGCAACGTGCAGCCAGTTCCGTGTAGAATGTTGCGCGGACGAGACGGTGTTCATTTTAATTTCTTTTATCTTTGCGCGGCCCATTCGCCGACAGCTGTTCTCGTTAGTCACGAAGGGATGCCGTTGTGACGTGAGCCTCTTCTTAAGCGGGCACACTTAAAAGTAAGCGTTGAGGCCGAACGCCACCCCTTGACCGCTGAACGTCCACCCGGTGGTAGAGCCCGCATTACTTGACCGAGTATTGATAGCGTTGGGGTAGGTGGCGCTGCTGCTCTGGCCGCTGGAGTTCGAGCCCCAATGGTATTGGATCCCTTCGGTATAGTCAGCATGGAGTGAGAGCCAAGAAAGAGCGGGCCATTCAACGCCGGCGGCTATCGCCACACCCGCTCCCCATTGAGTGGAACTGGAATTGTAGCTCGTTGTTGACCAATAGCCTATTGTGCTCCCGGTGTCGTAGTAACTGTAGAGGTTGTTGTATAGTTGCGACGATCGTGAATATGAGTAGGAGAGGTACGGACCCGTGCCACCGTAAAACACAAGAGGCCCTCCCGGGCGCCCGTACCAGAGATACTGGATGACAAAAGAAATATTTACAGACTTTGAGGAACTGTTTCCGGGCATGTTCGAGGCACTGGTGTCGTGCACGGCTCCGGCGTATAGACTTGTGCCGTCGCTTGTGCTGCCGCTCAGAGTGATTCCGCCGCGGACGGCATTTGCCTCTGAGATGCGATACAGGAGGCCGACCGTTGATCCCTGAAATGAAGTCAGAGTGAAGTTGCTCCCGATCCCGAGCTGGAAGGCCCAAGACCTGCTATGCGAGTTTGTCGAATCAGCAGATTGAGCATCGACGGTTTTGGGAATAGTCATAGATATGAGGAAGAAAGCGAGAATGCAACGCCTGGATATTTTCATTGTGAATCTCCGTAGTATGATCATTATGCCGGCCTCATGTGCCGCGGCGATTTCCCTCGGCCTGAGCTGCCCACTGGTCGGAACGCGCTCTTGGAATCAACAGATGGAGTTACGCTTTATTGAGAAAGACGAGCATTGCGATCATACCAAGTATATTGAGCGAACAATGCGTGACAATGCCGATGACAATATTGCGCTTCCACCATACGACATACACAAGAGGCAGAAGAGCTAATATTCTCGTTGCATTTTGCCAAGGAGAAAATAAGTGGTAAAGGGAAAAAAGGACAACGTTCAATAGTGGAGCCCACCGGCCCGTTTGTCCTAATCTGGGCAATAAGTAACCCCTAAAATACAATTCTTCAACAATCGGACCGACAAGTCCATTAAATACAAAGCCCAAGATTATAGTGAGTATGAGAACGGTTTTTGAGTATTGGCCCGCATTCTGTGTAAAACCATTAGCGAAGAACCACTTTGGAAGCCATGTAAAAAAATTATCGATAAAGAAATGGTCTATCTTCGGCGAAATTACAGCAAAACAAAAAATAGTCCAGAGAAGGAGAAGCGGAATAAACACAAAGAACTGCCAGAGAGGGATCTTCTCGTGAAACAGGATGATTCCTTTTAATGAGAACCGGCCGTTGAGTTTCTTGCCTAAGAGGAGGAGATATCCAAGCTCGAAGGGGACAAGGACGAGAGCGATCGCGGCAAAGAGGACAAGAGTCGACGAAAGACCAAATTGATTCGCAAGCGGAGCGAACAGTATAAGAAATAATAGTATGAGAATACCTGGAATGAGCGAAAGAACGATAGTGCGGAGGAGGGAATGATGGTCCACAGGGCCTACGGTTTCCATATGAAATTCCTTTTGTCGAAGCCTGATTTTCATGTTTCGATTGCGAGTGTGTATTTCTGGACCCGGGGGATTTGGTGGTATCAAGGATTGTCCGGCAGGGCCCCCTCGCGGAATATTCGGTGCAAAACTACTGCTAATCGGTTGCAAATGCAAACTGGGTCTTTACTTCAATAGTATCAGCTTTTTCGTCTGAACAAAACTTCCGGCGCTAAGTCTGTAGAAATATGCTCCGCTCGCTAACGTGCCTGCATCAAAAATAACTGAATGAGAACCTGCAGTCTGACGTTCGTTGACTAATGTTCGGACGACCCGGCCCAGTTCGTCGTACACTTTCAATGTCACAAGAGTATTCACAGGTAATTGGTAACTGATCACGGTCGAAGGATTGAAGGGGTTCGGATAGTTCTGTCCGAGGTAAAACTCTTTTGGAACAACATCTTTTCCATTTTGGACAAAAACGCCTTCTGCGAGAGGACGGGCCCACAGCCCCCCTTTTGTTGCCGCGATGAGAAATAGATCGTTGCCGAGCACTGTAAGAGATTGAATATTCAAAGCGTCGCCGCTTAAGCCATAGCTGGCGGATGACCAACTTGCCCCCAGGTTTGTCGACGAAAATATGCCGCTTGTTGTTCCGGCAAGCAGTTCACTATTGTTTGTTATCAAGCTTATTGCATTTCCACCGCTATCGATCGGCAAACCATTATTGACGGATGACCAACTGCTGCCATGATTACTTGACCAGTAAATCCCGTTCAATGTGCAAGCGAACAGGTTGTTTCGAACTGTATTGAAGCCGTAGACTTCTAACGATGAGGGTAAGCCCGAATCAATCGCAGCCCAACTCAAACCCGAATTTGTCGATCGGAAAGCCCCATGCAGACCTCCTGCAAAAAGATCATTGCCAATTTTCGCCAGAGCGAAAACCGCGGTGTCTTTATTCCAGATTCCTTTCCATGAGGCTCCGTTATTTGCCGAGAGAGCAATTCCTCCAAATTCGCCAACTGAAAAGCGATTGTCTCCCCAGCCGACAAATAATGTGTCGTCATCTTTTATGAGAGTATTCGGGGATATTAGATTTGAATCAGGTTCACTCCAATTAGTGCCGTCGTTTGAGGAGAAAAACAGGCTGTTTCCCAGCGCATAGACAGAGTCGCCATACGATTCTAAAGAAAAGATATTTCCAGAACTCAAAACGGAGTCCAGAACCCAGGAGCTTCCTGTATTGTATGATCGATAAATATTATAAATCGTTCCGTTGTAATAGTTGCTTGCTGCACCGATAAAGAGATTATTTCCATTCGAAGCTACTAACCCTACGTTGACTGTCCCAGGAAATTCGGTGAAAAGAGGTACCCATGCTATCGGATCCTCAGATGAAGAATAATATATGCCCGAAGAAAAAACAGCCGCGAATAAGATGCCCCCAGTACTTCTGATCGAAGTAACATAAGCTTCAGCCGGCATACCTGCGTTGACATGAGTCCAAGGACCCCCGTTACCTGGCATGCGATAGATGCCGTCGTTTTCAGTCCCAGCATAAATATAAGTTCCGACCTTCGCGAGCGAACAGATAGGGAAAAAATTTCCATTGTTCATTTTATTCAAACCTGCTGTATCAGGCAGCCACGTGCTTCCATTATCTGAGGATTGATAGACACCCAAACCGGCGATTCCGGCATAGATATTTTCTCCGTCAACAAGTAATTTGTTGACCTGAAGAACGTAACCGGTCGGATTTGCGGGCATCCCATTATTGATCGCGCTCCAACTATTCCCATGGTCTGTTGAAAGATAGACACCTTTGCCTGAAGTCCCCGCAAACAACAAACCATTCGAAACTGCTAAAGAATAAACAGGCCAATATGCAGAGTCGCCGGTCGACGGATACCACTGATCGCCGCCGTTCGAGGACCGGTAGACGCCAAAATCCGTCGCGGCGAAGAGAAAATTGCCAGACTGAACCATCGAATAGACATTCATCCAGGATGCAATAGGCAGTCCATTATTTTTTACTGCCCAAGATACTCCCATATCCGTCGAACGGAAAATGCCCTCCTCGGCCATTGCGAAAATAGTATCTCCGGCGGTCAGAAAATCATAGGTGCAATAGAGATACGAAATTCCAGAATCACTTCTTGCCCAATTCACGCCGTTATTTGTTGAACGATAGATCGTGCCGCGGTACATTCCAGCCCACAGGGTATCTCCTATTGCTAAAAGTGCATTCGGTGAGAGCGGGATTTGTATCTGAGGAGGAACTAATTGTGTCCATTGTGCTGACACCGATTCTACGAGGCACAGAGCCAATATAACTATGACGAAAACTCTCGCTTTCATTGTACCCTCCGCGCTTGGCAACAAAATACAAAAACCCTCATCATCGCCGTCGCGAATCCGAGGGTTTAGGTCTGATATTATTTTCTGCCCCGTTTTCCCCCGGGTAAGCTTAATGCGCAAAAGTACACTTATTCAGTGGGACAATCAAGGTAAAAAAAAGAGACGTCGCCGGCTCGTTCATGTTCTAATAGATCCCAACCGACCGAATTACGTTTTCGTGATGAAGAGACTCAACTCGATCGCTCTGGCCTCTTCGGCACCGAATCCGACGGAGGGACATAATGGCGCGGCGCGTCAGACGATGCTTCTACTCTGGTAAAACCGGTGAGACAGGAAAAAACCAAGGATCGGTCTCACCACGGAACAACGCGGCCGAGATAATCAAGGTATTGCAGCCCAGGCTTGCCGTGCTGGGCGTTAATTGTTGCCACCAAATTCGGTATGCTCTCGCCGATGCTCAATCGGGCCTCGGGCCCGCCCATATCCGTTCGTACCCAACCTGGCGCCATCGCAAGCAGAGCGCGGCGGTCGTTGGCATGACGCGCGGCAAAACTCCGCATGAACATGTTCAAGGCCGCTTTGCTCCCTCGATAGACTTCGTAGTTTCCGTTGGTGTTGTTCGTGACGCTTCCTTGTCCCGAAGACATGACGCCGATAGTCCCTGTCGGACTTACCAAGACGTGCAGAGTTTCGATCGTCCGCATCGGGCTCAAAGCGTTGGTCACCATCACCCGGATGAATTCGTCGGTCGAAACATCGGCGATCGTCTCGGCGTCGTTGTTCTTGACCCCCGCGTTGACGAACAAAAGGTCGAACATTCTCTCCGCTAAACGATCTCGCAGCGCGATGACCTGAGAGGGGACGTTGATGTCGACGGTTTCAATTTCCAGACGGTCTCCTGCCGATTCAGCCAGCCTATGCAACGGCGTACCGGATCGCGTCCGGGTCGTCGCGACGACGCTCCAGCCCAGCTTTATGTATTCCTCAGCCATCGCGCAGCCAAGGCCTCTAGATGCGCCGATGAGGAGCAAGCTCTTTTCTTCAAGGGAAGGTTTCAAAGCAGTCACCTTTTCTCATGTCGATCTGTGTAGGGATTCTTTGTCGCTGCATTCTCAAAATTCTGTTCGATTATTTCTATTTTTCATACTCTGATTGTCCGGGATGACCATCAAGCAGGAGAAGTCAGATGATCTTTCACGAAATGGGCGCATTTTATCGTTCCCATATCTCTCTCATTAAGTATAAATAGAAACTATTCTTGAGTATGGTATGAATCAACCGGCGCTCGCGATGAAAGAAGGTTATCGATGCCGCCTGTGGAATACCTTCACCTGCGAGAAGTCCGCCCGGTTGAACCGCTGAACGCACAGCAAAAAGAAGAGCATTCCTATCAGAACGACCAATGTCAGTGCGATATGCGGCGTCACGATGAAGCCGCCGATATCGAATGCAATGCCGTTATGCAGCATCGCTGCTTCTGTCATTCCGTCCGTTTCCAGCGCGATAGAACGGAATGCCGACGTGGTGTAGGTGAGCGGATTAAGATAGATGAGGGGAAGGAGAAAGCTCGGCAGCACCGTGGTTGGTATGTACGCTCCGGAGAGAAATGTCAACGGCATGGCGATGACCGAGATCATTACCTGAAACGTTGAGGAATTCTTCGACAACGTCGCCAGGTACAATCCGATCGATGCAAAGGTGACGCCGACAACCGCCATCACGGCTCCCATCTGGACAAAATGGAATAGGTCGAGCTTCAGTCCTATAAAAAGGCCGATGATAACGATGAGCATTCCCTGCAGGACGGAAATCACCGTTGCAGACGCGATCTGTCCCAAAGAGATCTGCCATCGCGCAATAGGCGCGACCATAATTTCCTTCATAAAACCGCTGGCAACATCTTCAATAATATTCATGGAATTATTCAGGGCCGACTGAAAGACCGTCATGATAATGATGCCCGAGATGAGATAATTCATCGGAGCGGCGATACCGGTTGCCGCCGCTTTCATGACAAACGAAAAAATGAAGAGGAAGAATCCGGACATAAAGAGCGTAAAGAAGAACCGCATTTTGTCCCGGCTGAATGCCGTCAGATTTCGGAGGAGGATCGCTTTAATGGCGCGCATTATTTCCGGATCTCCTTTCCGGTGATGGCGATGAAGACGTCATTCAATGTTCCTTTGTGGACTTCAAAATCAATGATGGAATCCTTCCGCTGTGAAAGCATCTCCAGCGTCATGGCGATACTCCCGGACCGCACCATGAAAAGATTCTCCTTCTCGCTGTACGGGATCTCATTTTTTCCGAGATATTCCCGCAGCCCGACAGCGTCCGACGTTTTGATTTTCACGACGTCCGATGTATGCATGTGCTTTAACTGCGACGGCGTGTTGAAGGCGACGATTTTTCCATGGTCAATGATGGCAACTTTGTCGCAGATCTCCGCCTCGTCCATATAGTGCGTCGTCATGAAGATGGTCATGTTCTTCTGCTTCTGCACCGTGCAGATGTAGTCCCATATATTTGCGCGCGTCTGCGGGTCAAGTCCGGTTGTCGGTTCATCCAGAAAAAGCACTTTGGGGAAATGCACCAACCCCCGCGCAATTTCCACCCGCCGCTTCATGCCGCCGGAAAGGCTCTTCACCATCGCCTTTTGCCAATCCAGAAGACCGACCAGGTCAAGAGCAAAACCGATGCGCTCCCGGATCTCCGCTTCGGGGACCATGTAGAATTCACAGTGCAGAGCCAGGTTTTCTTGCACCGTCAGGTTATTATCGAGGATCGATTCCTGAAAGACAATGCCGATGTCCCTGCGGACCTTTGCCTGATCGGCATTGACATCGTGTCCGGCAATTTTCAGCACACCGCTTGTTTTCTCCAGAATGGTGCACAGCGTGCTGATGGTCGTCGTTTTTCCCGCCCCGTTCGGTCCCAGAAAAGCAAAGACGGATCCTTCGTCCACATCGAAGGAGATATTGTCGACCGCCACTTGATCGCCGTAGGTTTTTGTGAAATTGTGGACTTCAATGATTTTTGACACGATGCCCGTTTCTCCGATTTTTATTTGCGGGGGTGTAGATCATTTGATGCGAACACTGCGTCGAAGGATGCCGCGGTCTTGACAGGATAAAAGAACGCTTTTGAACCGGTGTGAATTGAAGACACTTTTTCCGCTCTAGTGATTTGCGGTCCGCCGGAATGTCATGCCCGTAGACGTTTTTACCCTCGGAATATTGTAATGATAACGAGAATCAATACAGGAAAGGCGCTGCGACCAATTGCGGGAAAGCGGGGGCAATAGGATTTTCATGGCTTTGTCCGTTGGTGAATGCTGGTCGGGCGCAACTGCTTCATTTAATCATCATCAGTTTCCTTGTTTGAACCATCCCGCCGGCAGCGAGCCTGCAGAAATACACTCCACAGGACAGCTTTGATGCGTCAAATGTCACCTGATATGTTCCGGCTTGTTTCTGTCCATTTGCCAGGGTTGCTACTTCTTTGCCAAGAATATCATAGACCCTTAAGTTCACGAGCCCGCTTCGCGCAACCTGGTAGCTGATCGTCGTGGACGGATTGAACGGGTTCGGATAATTTTGATAAAGCGCAAACTGCGCAGGGATGTGGGAAGAATGCTCATTCACAGAAGTAGCAATAGTGGAAACGGGAATCCGCCATACGCCTCCTTGTGTACCGGCAAAGAGATATTTTTTGTTTGCAGCTATGGCGCTTATGCCGGTATTTCCCAAGCCAGTGCCGTCAACCAGAGTCCAGAGCTGCCCGAAATCGGAGGTCACGTAAACTGTTCCATCAATGGCGCCGGCATGAAGAAAGAGTAGCTTGTCTGTCGACGCAAAAAAAATCCATTCCAGATTAGCCCCCCATACCGGAAGTCCGTTGCTACGCGCCAGCCATGTTGTGTCTTTTCCGCTGTACATAAAGATACCGTCCGATCCCCCCGCGAAGACTGAGGTATCAAATAGAGTCAAGGCGCTCGCAACGAGGAAATGGGTCTCAAGCCCGATATATTTCCATGTTGAATCTCCGAAGCGCATCGCGTACGCTCCCCCAAGATAGTCCTGTGTAGAAAAAAGACCGGAAGGCGCGGACACTATTCCAATGACAGGTGCTACCACGTCCGAGATGGTGCTGAGCCCATTGTTGTCTGAAATCCATGTGGCGCCGAAATCCGTGCTCCGATAAACTCCTGATTGGTTGGCCGCATACAGAACGGTGTCAACGGTTGCAAACTGATTGATAGCTCCTCCGCCCCACGCAAAACCGTTATTTGCAGTCACCCAGGTGCTCCCGCTGTCTGAGGAGCGGCAAATGCCGTCGTTCGTGCCGGCAAAAATATATTTCCCGGCAGAGGTGAGCGAGAGGATTGTATCGGCCGGAATTTGGCCGGCGGTGTTGACCCATGTCTCACCGCCATCGGTTGAGCGATACAGGGAATGAAAGTAGCCCCCCACAAACAGCGTGCTGTCCGACATCACAAGAAACGATGAAACCTGAATGTTTTGCATCTGTGGAATCGCATACCATTGTGCAGCAGTACTGTTCGTGGTCATAACAAATGCAGGTATCAAGAATACTCCGAAAATAAATAATGTTCTCATTTCATCCTCCAAAAGTCATTCTTCGCCATACTTTGGATCATGCCGTCGCCCGAGGGGCCGGTTGTTTGGACCCATTGTGCGTACAAATTGCTTGCGAGAGCCAATTGACAGATCGAAATGATCGAGAATCGGAAAAAGTTTTTCATCTAACACACCTCGGCAGGGAAGGAGTTACTGAATAGAGTATCTGCAGGGATCGATCATCTGTTGAAGATCACAGCCGGAGTCTCGCGTGAAATGCTGCCATTTCTGAAGGTGTCGACCGGTAAAGCTCCCTCGCGGAATCTCCGATGCAGAACTACTGTCCCTCAGTTGGGAAGCCCTATTTCAAAAGAACCATCTGTTTCGTCTGTGTGTACCCTTCATAGAGGAGGCGGTAGAAATACATCCCCGAAGCTTTCGCGCGCGAATTCCAAACAGCAACATGATCCCCGGCAAGCGCATAGCCGTCGACTAAAACATCGACGACCGATCCTCGGACGTCGAAGATCTCTATCTTCACATTACCGGCCTTCGGAATGTAATACTGAATCGAGGTGGAAGGGTTGAAGGGGTTTGGAAAATTCTGGGAGATATGAAAGACATCGGGTCTGTCGGGTTTCTTAGAGGCGACAACGGTCGCACCGGAGTAGTCGTACGGTTCATTGACCATATGATACTGAGCTTCGCCGGCTTTCTGCAGATACAGCGTCCTGATCGGTGTGCGCGGAAAATCGTTCAACGGCGTCAAGGTCGCCGAACCGTCCAGCTTCCATTCGTACAAAGGAATGGCGCTTGGATCGAGATATTTTGACAGCCCGCGCTCGACGGCGATGTGGAAGAACCCGAAATTGCCCGGCTCATGACCTGCAAGATATGTCCCGATGGCGTCGACGTGCCGCGCGTTCTTTCCAAAGATCACAACGTTCGTCATGATGTCGCGGCCATAACCGTTGTTATCGGCAGGTCCCGAGACAAAGGGACCCTCTCTTCCGTACACCCCTTCGATAATGTTGATGAGCGGCTGCAACACCGAGTTATTGTCCAGGCACCGCGCCGTATGCGTCTCCATCCAGAGTCCGCCGCTCGCGGTACCTGGGAGATCCCAGCGGGGAATACCCGCCGCTACGTGCCGGTCATAATTGGATTTGATGGCTGTGAACGCATCGGGGACAACGTGAATCGGGTCCACTCCCGCCATCGCGGTTCCCCATGCAGTACAATGAGCGACATACGGACGAGCGTTCGTGCCTTGGATATTTTTCGAGCAAAGCGTCATCCCCATGGAATGAGATTTGAACTTCGCGATATTCACCAGGCAGGAACCAAGAGTATTGACCGGGGAGAGATAGGGGATCTTATTGTACCATACTCCGTTCGGAACATCGACCCACTGAAGGTCTGCGGGGGGGAGGTTCTGCACTGTATCGAAAACTTTCAGGTCGATTCCGGTTCGTACGGCAAGGTCGCTGTACCACTTTCCGTCGACACGTGAACTGTCATAATTGGCTTCGCGGATGAATAAATTTTTACCGGTAGCGCCAAGATGCGTAAGACTGTTGATCATTCCCTCGACGAAGTAAGGGTCCGTTTGTATCCCCATTGTTTGTTCGATGGGCGGAATATCCCACGCCCATGCTGTGATATTCGGCTTAATAAGGATGTCTGTCGTAATGGGGAATGCATCGGAAGGGTCGGGCGTGCTCACAAAAAGCGTTGAACCCAGTTTCTGGCCGACATCGAAGAGGGCGGACGTATCGGTTTTCTCGTCGACGTTCGTCTTCAGGATGAAAACTGCATCAGGATGGGTTTGGACAAAATCATTGAGGGCAAAAAATTCCGAGGTCGAAGGATGCCCCCAGCTTTTGTGGATATTAAGGAATACAGCGCCCCCGGCCAAAGCAGATGTCCTGATAAAATCGCGCCGCGATATCATGCAGTCTCCTCCTCCAGCAGACCGGTAGGACGGCGTGTCGAATTCCCATTGAACCATTCGGAATAATGTGACTGAGCGAGATATGCCGAAGAGGTCTGCCGACAGGCTAGGTACGGAGTTTTTGAGACAATTTCAACCATGAGGAAATGATTGCATTGCTTCATAAAAAGAATAGGATTGCTATCTGATGAAATTGTCCTCCCGAGCTGTGGGTTGTACGGGATGCTGAAAATGGTCCGTGGACGACCACAGGATTTGAATTCGACGCACCCTCGACCCTCAGCGGAACTATCTGCGAAAAAGAATACGTCAATCCAATCCCCCCGATCTTCCCTGTGAGGCCTCCGCTGAGGATCATCCCGTCAATTTCACGGTAGGGGAAAGCCATTGTCTGCAGGTCTTTTTCTCCGATCGAGAGGAACATTGTCTGCCATGTCTCCATGTGCAGATTTGGAGTAAGCTCAACAACGTTCACGCCAATTCCCATACGGAGATTCTCCAGGACGGAAAAAGTCGCGCCTGCATGTTCCTGCAGCATCCGGATATTTCCGCTGCCGTCAAATCGTCCTTGCGATAACGACGATTGCGTAATGCTGACGAACGGCCAACTCTCGGCGAAACCTGTTGCCGCTCCGCTGATCACCGACCACTTGATATCCGAAAGCAGTTCGATTGAACCCGCTGCATATCGCACGCCCGTCTGGAAAAAATCATCCTCGAACAAGAAAGAATTCAGCGCCCCGTACGACGATGCCTGGCTGTAAAAATTTCCGCTCGCTTCAACTGCTTCCATTCCGTACGAGCAAAGCGCGCTCATGTGTTGTGAAAGATCGAGGAGGACTGAGACGGCCAAACCCCGGGTATTTCCGTCGGGCGTAAAGTGAGAATCGCTGCTCCGCGTGAATTCAGAAAGGGGGGAGAGGTAGTCATAGTGGCCGTTGATGAGAAACGACATATTTCCGACCGGCGCACTAAAATCAACCTCGCCCCCTTTTTGCACGTAGTCGAGAGGAAGAATTCCGCCGATTCCCGCAATGTTGAGAGCAAGGAACTGCAGCCGGGGGAGATCCTTCACCGTCACTGTTACAAGACCGTCGGAATTCTGATACGAGAATCCCAGCTCGTAACCGGGAGCAACACTGTTCTCTTGCGTATTCTTTTGCACGCCGACGTCGCAATCGACTGCGTCGCTGAGCGGAATGACCGCACCAACTGCAGCATAGTCATTCTTTCCGTCATACGAAGCCTGATCCTTTGGATCGACGTCGAACGACCCCGACATTTTTGCGGATTGGTAATCCACATGGAGGATCGGGGACTTCGTTTCCCCCGACAACGGGACCTGCACTCTCACGCGCTCGACATTGCGCTGCAGATTTTGGTCATTGCCATCTGCACGCGTTTCGCGGTAAATGTTGTCGATCCAGGAATCGATCTGAGCAGCGGGGGCCGCCTCACCGCTGACGCGGCGGGATGATGCAACGTCATTCGATTTCAATGGAGCAAACGGATCTCCCCCGCTAATGCTCGACGCGGCAGTTCTGTCGAAAAAAAGGCCAAGAAGATCCTGCGCGTTTACTTCGGACCGAATGATAAGGAAGATCGCCGCCGCACAGGCGCGTATTTGCGAGCGCATCTGATCTTACCCGGAAATGACGATGCTCGGCATCCAGGTCGCGGCGTTGATCCCGAAAAGTTGCTTCAGCTCCGCATCGGTCATGCCGGGAAGGAAGCCGTTGAGCGTCGGGTCCGGAAAAATCCAGTTGTCGAACGACGACGCCTGCCACGTTAGCACGGCATCATACGTCCCGGAAGAGTTTGGCCTGGATGACGCCGTATACGGAGGGATCTTCGTTTTCAGGTCGGTCATTGGATTATCGAACAGGTTGACGAGGTTGAACGTCACTCCCCCTTCAGCGCGCGGACCCGAAAAGAGTGCGGTCAGGGTGTCCATCGATTGTATCGCCGATAGAAATTCACTCTGGTCCTGCGGATTGTAAACGATCAGATCCGTTTGGGTGTGGGATGGTTCGTTCATCAGGAATGTCAGACCGCTCGTTATGCTTGAAGCCATTCCCAGATAATATGCGCGGGTGTCTTTCATCCGTTGGGCGCCGTTGGACCGGAGGGCGAGAAACGGCGACGAGGGCTGCCATGCCTGAGTGACCGACGCAGCGGAGGCGGCATTGTAGTCTATATTATATGCGACGAAGAGGGAGGCATCAGCGTCAAAAAACTGAAATAGCGCGAGCAGGAGATATATTTCCGTAAGATCGATGCGGTACGTCGGTCCGTTATCGACTCCCATCATCTGGGGAGTAATAAGAAATTGGTAGCTGGAATTTTGAGTTACTTGCTTGAGCTGGAGGATCGCGTCTGCAAGGACCGGCAGGATTTTCGTTTCCGCGACGTTCTGGTAATAACTCGGGAGTTGACCCGCCTGCGATTTTGCGAGGAGAGCATGTGCGGTGAGAGACGGCTTCATCACCGATCGTATCCTGTTCAATACACTTGAAGAAATCGGGCTCGTGAATTCTTGAACTCCGCCGCTCTTCATGATCGTGAGCATGGGTTTTGCTGAAAAGCTGACCTCGCCCGATTTTTGAAGGCTTGCTATCGTCGGATCGGAAAACAGCGTCAAGACCTCGGTCAACGCCGCGCCGAAATGCGCGTCGAGATTATCCGGGTCGTCTGTCAGCGCCTCATTGTAGAGACTATTTGCCGACGACAGATCAAATGCCGCGGTGTCCAAAGGATACGTTCCGATCAAGGCGATATGAGGAATGAGTATCTGATTTGCATCGTTGACGAGCGCCGCTGCTTTCGCCGGGTCTTTTGGAGCGCTGCTCGTTACGCTGTTGGATTTGCATCCTGATAATAATGTAAAGACACATACGGCCGCCGTTATTATTGCAAAGCTGTACATTTTCATTTCAACCTCCTTTGACAAGAAAAAACTACCAGAATCCATGTCAATGCAGTTATGAATTTCCTCGCTGGTGCAGTGTCATGGATCCTTCCAACGGAATGCCCAGGACATTTGTCTGCACATTCTGCGTGGGAACTATTTTTGAGATAGCTTGTTGCCAACGCAAATGTGGCCACCAGATGAACCGGTGTTTCGCTCCCCGTCGGGGAGGTCGTTCCTCCTCCATAAAACTCAAAAACCCCCGTCTTCGCGAACGCGAATCCGAGGGTTATCCTCATTCAGTATATTCTCCCAGTTCCCCCGGGTAGGCTTCAAGCGAAAAGGTACCGCTAATCGAAGGGAGAGTCAAGAATAAAAAAAAGCGTTGCGGATCTGGAAGCGCCTGTTCTTTTGTTTCTTCACCGGCCGTGAGTTCATCTCGCGTTAACACCAGTTCGGCTCGAAATTATAATACCGCAGATGTGCTGACCGGAATGAGTTTGTCGATTAAGCTTTTCCCTCGACCAATGCGCCGATCCCCTTCTCTCTGACGCCGGCATTTATTAAGTCAATGACATCTCCCAATCTGAGGTCGAAGTGCGGATGTGATGTCGCCAGCATAGTGATCACCAGATCGTCGCCGACAGCGGCTTTCTTGAAAAAAATGACGTCATCCTTGCTTATCTTTGAAGAAGCATCGGCGATACCGGCGCTCCCCGCGGCTGATTGCGCCTGCAGGCGGGCAGAATATCCTGCGGCTGCCAAGAGGACCGCGAGGATGATTTTGTCAATCCCATCCGGGTTGCCGACGAATGTGAGAGCAGGGGAGCCATACGGGCAATGATCAAGCGTAAGAACTCTTAGGGGAGCGAAGGACTTGTCCGTTCAACGAATGATCGAGAACCCGGAAATTTATGAAAGTGGATTTTCATTGTAACCTTGCGGTTTTTTTGCCGTATGGATGGTGAAAACACGGATAGTGTGAATCTCCCTAAAACCATTATATTTTCCGCGATACTCCTCAGGTTCTCGGGCTACTTTGCCGCCGAAGCCGCCGAACTCTCAGTGAACCAAAAGAAGTTCGCGGTTGCCGCTGTCAAGATTCAGAACGACATTGACCTGACCGGCAGACTTTCGGACCCGCATTGGTCGTTGGCGCCGACCGTCGAATGCCCGTACGAAGTTCAGCCGGGGGAGAACACTCCCGCAACGCAGCGTACCTATGTGAAGATCCTCTACAACCCCCGGTTCATTTATTTCGCATTCATCTGTTCCGACAGCGCGCCGTCCGCCATCCGCGCCCACATTTCTGACAGGGATAATGTCTGGGCGGACGATTTTGTCTTCGTCGCGATCGACACGTACGAGGACAACCAGCGGGCGTACGAGTTCGTCGCAAACCCCTTCGGCATCCAGGGGGACCTGATGAGGACGGGAAACAACGAAGATGCGAGCTGGGACGCTGTCTGGTACTCGAAGGGGACCGTCAACGATACTGGATACGTCGTTGAAATTGCCGTTCCTTTCAAGAGCATTCACTTCCCGTCGGCACAGCGGCAGGACTGGACGATCGCACTCATCAGAAACTTTCCGCGAGCCAGCCGACAGCAGTTTTCCTGGACGCCGTTCGACAGGAACGACCCCTGCTCCATTTGCCAGGGGGGATCGCTTCTTGGATTGCAGGACCTTGAATCGACCGGCACGCTGGAGCTGCTTCCGTATGCCATGGGGTTCGAGGCTGGGAATTTGAACAACACCGACGACCCGACTTCGCAGTTCTCGAACGGGAAAGTGAGCGGTAGGGTCGGCGGCGGGATCAAATTCTCCCCCAACCCGAGTTTGTTTGCAGAAGCCGTCATCAACCCGGATTTCAGCCAGGTGGAATCCGATGCCACGCAGATCAGCGTGAACTCGTCGTACGCCATCTACTATCCGGAGAAGCGCCCGTTCTTCCTGGACGGCGCCGATATCTTCAATACGCAGCTGACGGATTTCTATTCGAGGATGATCAACAATCCGCTCGGCGCCGCAAAGCTCATCGAAAAATCGGACGGGCTGACGATCGCGTACCTTTCGGCGCTGGACCGGAATTCACCGTTCACGATCGCCGGGGAAGAGGGGAGCTCGTCTGTGGAAACTTCGCTGCAGTCGTACTCGAACATCCTGCGGGCGAAGTACGATTTCGGAAAGCAGTCGTTCATCGGCGCTTTAGGCACTGCGAGGAATTTTTCGGACGCGCACGGCTACACCGGCGGTGTGGACTGGAATTTGTATTTCGACCCAAACTATTCCATCCGCGGACAGATCCTCGCATCGAACACGAAAGAGGTGAACGACTCCACGATCTTCACCGACGACAGTTATTTCGGCAGCACGAAGTACACGCCGACCTTCGATGGGCAGACCTACAGCGGCACGGCATTATATACGCAATTCCGCCGTGACGCGCGCGACTACAACGTGTACCTAACGTATCAGGACATCTCGCCGACGTTTCAGGCGGAGAACGGTTTTATCACCGGCAACGACCTGCGCACACTCGACCTTCAGAACATGTATAATTTTTATCCCCTTCATTCCATCATCGATCAGGGACAGCTCTGGATGGAGAACAACCTGCAGTTCGATTACGACAACGCGCGGAAGCAGCGCTGGACAGTGGCCGGGATTTATCTCCAGTTCAAGAGCCAGACGAACATCAATCTTCTCTACGTACCCTACAACGAGGAATTGTATCACAGCGTCCGGTTCAATAAGATCAACCGGGGGGAGATCCAGATCAACTCTAACCCTTCAACGTACCTTTCTCTTTCCACCGACATCGCGCTCGGCAAGTTCATCGACCGCGATTCGGCAATGACCGGCCACGGCCACAATATATCGGTTTCCGCTACCGTTAAGCCGACGTCGCAGCTCGAACTTGATCTGTCGTATTCCCGCTCGCGCTTGTCTGACGTCGTGACGCAAGAGCTTTTCTACGACGGGTACATTGCGCGGTTCACGGGAATCTACCAATTCAGCTCCGACGTCTTCTTCCGCCTGATCGGACAATACGACGAGTTCAGCAAAGCGGTGGAGATCGACCCGCTCCTGAGCTACAAGCTGAATCCGTTCACCATTTGTTATGCCGGCTCCACGCACGACCTGAGCGATTTTGGAAGTCCGTACGGCTTCGAGCAGACTCAGCGCCAGTTTTTCATCAAGGTGCAATACCTCTGGAGGGAATGACGATCCAGAGATCGGCCGGATGAGGCTTTTTTCGATCGAATCCCCAACAAAAAAGCCCGGCGTCAACGCTCGATGCCGGGCTTTTTGCGTTCTTGTCGGAGCTACTTGATCAGTAACAGCTTCTTTGATGCCACAAAGTTTCCAGCTTGTATTCGATACAGGTATGTCCCGGATGCTAGCTTCGATGCGTCAAAAACAACTTCGTATGAGCCCGCTTCTTTGTCGCCGTTCACCAATTCCGCGACCATTTGGCCTACTATGCTGAAGACCTCGAGAACGACGTGCGAACGAGCTGCGACTGAATAACGGATCGTCGTCGCCGGGTTGAAGGGGTTCGGATAATTCTGGTCCAGCGAATACGCTGAAGGCATTTCCGGATTCTTTGGTGTGAGGGAGATAGGGTCTACGCCGTTGTACTTCAAAATTGTGCCGGCCAGGCCGACTGCCCATGCTGTCGTAGAATCGAAGGCAGCTGCGGAATTCAGCGTTGTTGAAGCACCGGAACTTTGGAAGCTCCAGTTCACTCCGCCGTTGGACGTATAAAGAATGGTTCCGTATGCCCCCACTGCCCACCCATGATTGCTGTCGCTGAACGTTACGGCGTTCAGGTCCCCATACGATATGCCGGATTGCGTCTGCCACGTGTGCCCTCCGTCTGTCGTGTTAAGCATGAGACCCGAAGCTCCGACAATCCACCCGCTGTTCGGCGAAGTGAAGAAGACAGAATTCAGAGCAAGGTTCGTTGTCCTCACCGGTCCGTACCAATGGACTCCGCCGTCCGTTGTGTGCAGGATCGTCCCCTCGTTTCCGACAGCCCATCCGTTAAGCGTATCGACGAAGTTCACGCTGACGAGCCATGAGGTAGTGCCGCTTGACTGCGAATTCCAATGTTCTCCGCCGTCGGTTGATTTGAGAATCGTCCCCTCGTTGCCTGCGCACCAGCCGACCTGAGCGTTGACAAAATCGATTGCGCCGATCCAATTATTTGTTCCGCTCGAACAGGGATGCCAGTGCGTTCCGCCGTCCGTCGTTTTGACGATGGTGCCGTTGTTCCCGCATGCCCACGCGTTTCCGTTATCCCTATAAAGGACACCCCAAAGGTCTGCCGTCGTTCCGGTTTCAACCGGATTCCAGCTCGTACCTCCGTCAGTCGTTGATAGAATTGTACCCCCGGCTCCGGCAGCTAAACCATTATGAGCGTCGGCAAAGCTCACAGAAGAAAAATTTATTACGCCTGGTAATGCCGATTGGGGGTTCCATGTGCTCCCGCCGTCAGTCGTTTTCATGAGATGCCCGCCGGGATCCGACACCCATCCGGTGGTCATGTCGATGAATGATGACAGACTGAGCCAATACGGAATTGGAATCTCCATCGATGTCCACGTACTCCCGCCGTTAGTGGTTTTCAAAACCGTCCCTCCCCTCCCAGCTGTCCAGCCTGAATTGTTCGGGAAGAGTTGCAGAATGAACAGTGCCGGAAGACTCATTTGCCCGGCAGTCCATGTGGCTCCGCCATCCGTTGTCGTGAAAGAACTGCCGAAGCTGTAGCTGGGGTCGCTTGCAACGACACAGCCGTGCATCGAATCTCCAAAAGCCATCCACCAAAGAATTAGTGTCGAGTCGACGATCTTCGTACTCCAGGTGGTTCCCCCGTTCGTTGTCCGGAGTAAAACTCCGTTGTAGCCGGAAGCCCAACCGTTTTGGATCGAAGTGAAAGAAACCGAATTGAGAGTGGAAGTGATTTGAGTCGCTTGTCTTGACCACGACGCACCTCCATTTGTCGTTCCGAGCACGACCCCGCTGTCGCAGACGATCCAACCGTAGAGAGAATCGATGAACTGCATTGCACGGCAAAGACGCTGCGTGCCGGATTGCTGCTTCAGCCAAGAAGCCCCGCCGTTCGTCGTGTTGAGAATGACTCCGCCGCGGCCGCAACTCCAGCCGCGCGATGTGTCAACGAAGAAGACGCCGGTCAATTCGTCTGCAACTCCCGAGGACTGATCGAACCAATGGACGCCTCCGTCGGTTGTCTTACGGATCAACCCATTTTGTCCGACAATCCATCCGGTCGAAGGATTAACAAATTGCATCCAGTCGAATGGGTTCGCACCAACGGAAGGTCCGGCCGGGGACCATTGGGAGTAAGCATCAAAATGAATAAGGAAAAGTAACAGGGGGAAGAATGAAAGAGTCGATTTCATGGTCATCTCCTTGGGAAAGAGAGAGGCTTCTCAACTGTGGAAGGGGATGCAGCCCCGCGAACCGGCCGAAATCTCGGGTGATGAGATGAGTGTCGTTGGGCGGGACGGTGTTGATGCTAAGGTTTCACTAACGAAACCAACCCCCTTTTTGCGTCTTGAAGAAACTCGGTTCCGAACCGTTGTTGCTGAAGGTCTTTCGCCGTAAAGATACTACGGAAAGGGTTGAATCGCAAGCGGGGGTCTGCGCATTTTCGATATTGAATGCTCTTTTTTGCCCCATGGAGTTTCTTTCAAACAACTATCCTTTTGCGCAGGCGCGGATGTTCGGAAGGATCGGTCGCGGGTCTTTTGTTCTAAATGGCATGCGATGAAAATGTTCCCCCCTGATCCCGCCAAAAAGCGGCGGGACGCCACGTTCACCGTTTGCTCCAGCGAGGTTTTTTGCGGATAGGATGAGCCGCCGCGGCGGAGTCGAAGGGCTACAGCGTGTTTGTCTTCTCAATCCCTCCATCTATTCAAAAGCCCCCGTTACAGAAGCTCCTTTTCGTTGTGCAATTTCAAAAAATCTTTGTATATTTGGGCACGAAAGAACCTGATCAGATGGAAACATCACTCAAAAAAAAGATCATCCTCGTCGGCGATAAAGTGCTGATCGCTCCGGAAAAAGACCAGGAAAAAACCTCGCATGGATTGTATCTTCCCCCGGGCGTGAAAGAGAAAGAAAAAGTCCAGAGCGGCTACATCGTCAAGGTCGGCCCAGGGTATCCCGTCGTCAACCCGAACTTTATCGATCAGGAGCCGTGGTCGACAACTCCGAAGGATCCGGTAAAATACATCCCGCTCCAGGCGGAAGAAGGGGACTATGCGATCTTTCTCCGGGACTCGGCGATCGAGATCGAGTATGAAGGAGAGCAGTACCTCATCGTTCAGCAGTCGTCGTTGTTGATGATCATCCGGCGGAGTTCGTTCTCCGAGATCGGACCATGAGCGCCGAGGACGATCCTTGCATTTTCAGTGAAGCAAACATTCATAGACAATTGCAGACAGCTCCGTTCACTCAGGGATTTTACACGCTTCGGTTCTACACCGAAAACGGGAAACCAGCCTCACATACCACCCAGACAATTTCCGAGTTCTATCTTTGTCCGTCCGGCGGAACGCTGCGCGACAGTACGTTCAACCTCGTCTTTTACGATTCACAGTTCGACACCTACAGGGGATTCAAGCCGCCGCACCTCAATGACAAAGGAAAAATTAAAAAGTAAAATGGAAAAATGAAGGGCAAAAGATTTTCCGTCCACCATGTATGATCATTTTTTATCTGCAGTGTTGATTTTTCCAATGTGACAGTTGATATTCTCAAACGAGACCTACACCATCAAGTGACAATATGGAGCCTCAGGAAATATTAGAAAGCATCAGTGGAGGGTTTTTCGCCCTCGATACGAATTTCACCTTCACGTACTGGAATCGCGCCGCCGAAGAGGGGACGGGATATTCCCGCGATGAAGTGCTGGGCAAGCATGTCTTCGAAATTTTTCCGAACGCGGAGGCGGCCGAGCTCGGCGACCGCTACCGCACCGCGATGGAGACCAAGACGTTTCAGTCGTTCGAGACGAGCTACCGGGACGATCATTTTGAAGCGTGGTACAATATCCGTATCTATCCGAATGAGAACGGTCTCTCGGTCTTTTTCCAGGATATCACCCAGCAGAAGCAGCAGGAACGCCAGCGCGAAACACAGCTGGAGATCTCGCACGTTATCAACACGAGCAACCAGCTGGACGACCTCTGCGCACAGGTGGTACATATCATCGCCGCCCGCTACGACCTCCCTTTCCACCACGTGCTGATGTATGTGTTCCGGGCCCAGGATGAGAAGCTTCTGCTTGTCGCCCCCGAGCTCCCTTCCCTTGAGTGGGAAAAGGCGCTGATGGCCCGTTCTGTGAGCGAACACTCTCCGGTCGCCAGCGTTGATGCGGTGATCACGGGGGATCCGATCATCACTTCCGACGTCTCACGCAGTTCATACTATGCCGTCGCCCCCGAGATCGTTATTGATTCCGGGCCGAAAACGGTTCTCGGCATACCGCTGAAAGTAGAGGGGGAGATCGTGGGCGTGATCGAAATGCTGATGAACTCGGAGCGTGCCGCAGTGGAGCGGGAAGAGTCGTTTCTCGTGCTTATTGCGAACGAGCTTGCCGTCGGCATCAGCCGCCGCGGCCTGATCGACGAATTGCGCGTGAAGAACGTCGACCTCGAGATTCAGCGCGCACAAACGCTCGATGCCCACGAGACATTGAAAAAGTTTCTCGCCTTCTTCAGCCACGAGCTTCGCTCGCCGTTGAATTCCATCATCGGCTTTTCAGAATTGATCCAGATCGATCTGCCGAAGCTGGATACCGCAACGGTGTCGTCGTACATCGGTTCGATCAATCAGAGCGGAAAGCATCTTCTGCAATTGATCAACGACATCCTCGACCTTTCCAAGCTCGAAGCGGGAAGGCTCGAGCTTCATTATATGAGCATCCCCATCCGCCAGTTCATCGAAGCGCTGACAAAATCCGTCCAGCCGCAGATGGAGGCAAAAAGACTCTCGTTCGATATTCAGATCTCCGACGAGCTCGACGACATCGTTGCCGATGATGTCCGGCTCAAGCAGATTCTGCTGAACCTGATCACGAACGCGATAAAGTTCAGCCACGTGGAAAGCAAAATCACGGTAAAGGTCGTGCGCGTCGACAACTCGGTCGAGTTCGGCGTGACGGATGAAGGGATCGGGATTCGCCCCGATGAACTGCCGCGGCTCTTCATGCCGTTCCAGCAGACATCGGCCGGAAAGAGAAAACAGGAAGGGACCGGCCTCGGACTTTCGATCACCAAAAAACTCGTCGAGCTTCACGGCGGAACGGTCACGGCGGTCAGCGAATGGGGAAAAGGGAGTACGTTCATCGTCCGCATGCCGATGATGATCAATTCGAAGGGAGAAGAGGGGGAAATAGCGGGGAGCATCGCCGGAATCTTGACTCCGTCGGCCGAACCGCAGCGTGTGCTGATCGTCGAGGACAAACCCCATGCGCGCCAGATCCTTCAGTCCTATCTCTCCGAAGCCGGCTACGTCATCGAAACGGCGGCGAATGGCGTCGAAGCACTCGAGAAGGCAAAGCTGTGGAAGCCGGACGTCATCACGCTCGACATTCTTCTTCCCATCAAGGATGGCTGGCAGGTGCTCCGCGAATTGAAACAGCATCCGCTCTGCAAGAACATTCCGGTGATCATCGTTTCGATGCTCGACGAACGGAATGTCGGCTTCGGCCTCGGTGCGGTCGATTATTTTGTAAAGCCGGTCCAGAAGGACGCCCTTCTCGAATCGCTCCGTAAGGTGACCTCGAGTCTGCGCCAAAAACAATCGGCGAAGATTTTGGTGATCGACGATGACCGTTCCGTGATCGACCTCGTGCAGGTAATTCTGGAAGCCGAAGGCTGCACCGTGATCAAGGCGCTCGATGGAAGAGAAGGACTCCGCCTGGCACAAGAGGAACATCCCGACCTGATCATTCTCGACCTCGTGATGCCAGAAATATCCGGATTCAACGTCGCGTACCAGCTGAAGCACAATCCGATGACGCAGACGATCCCGGTCATCGTCATGACGAGCATGGAGATCGACGATGAAACGCGAGAGCAGCTGCGCGGGTTTGTCGTCAGTTTGATGAAAAAATCGGGGTTCACCAAAAAGGATTTGCTGCAGGAGATCTCAGCGATAGAAACCAAGCGGCAGTAGGACACACATTTCCCATTTGCTACATCTCGATCCCAACGGGACGCCGGGAACGAGATGATGAGAAAAACAGCGTATTGTTTTCCCCGCCTCTATTCCGTATATTTCCATCGTGGAACCGGTCGTAGATTAATTCGTTCAGAGGTGTAGCTCCCTCCAAAAAACGGAGGGCAAGCAGTCCGCCAAAAAGACGGGGACTTCGCTATTACCAGTACCAAGAATTCATACCGGGGTGTAGCTCAGCCTGGCTAGAGCGCTTGCTTTGGGAGCAAGAAGTCGTAGGTTCGAATCCTATCACCCCGACAATCTCACTGATGTCGTCCCCCTTTGGGGGATCACCCCGACAAACTAACTACTGTCGTCCCCCTTTGGGGGATCACCCCGACAATCTCACTGATGTCGTCCCCTTCGGGGGATCACCCGGAAAACTAATCTGCGTAATCTGGAATCTGCGTCCAATCTGCGAAATCTGAGTAATCAAAATAGTTCTTGACATCATGAAACATTTATCGTAATTTTACGATAGATAACTATGGGCCTCTCAAAGACTGACGAGTTTTCGACGAAACAGAACCGGATTGCAGTCATTGCAAAAGCGCTGGCACATCCTGCGCGGGTTGCCATCGTCGAATATCTCGCCAAATCGAATCAGTGTATGTGCGGCGATATCGTCGACGTCCTCCCTCTGTCGCAGTCGACTGTTTCCCAGCATCTGCGTGAACTCAAGGACGCCCGACTCATCAAGGGAGAAGTTGAAGGGACGAGCGTTTGTTATTGTATCAATGAAGAGGGGTGGACCGAGGCCAAAGAGATGTTCAATTTATTTCTTACCAATGTCCAGAAGTGCTGCTAGCCTATTTTTTTGCCCATATTAATCGTAATTTTACGATAAAAGAAGGAGTTTATTATGCCAACTGACCAGGACCTCAAAGAGATGGTAAAGGAGAGATACGGAGTTATAGCGAATCAGTCCAAACAACGGAACCAATCATCGTGCTGCGGCAGCACCTGCGGATGTTCGGACGCCGAATATTCGGACATGGCCGAGGACTATTCCAAGCTGCCCGGATACGTTCGCGAAGCGGATTTGGGTTTAGGGTGCGGCTTGCCGACAGAATTTGCACAGATGAAACCCGGAGATGTCGTCGTTGACCTTGGCTCCGGTGCCGGCAACGACTGTTTTGTTGCCAGGTCGATCGTCGGCGAGAAGGGGAGAGTTATCGGCATTGACATGACAGAGGCCATGATCGAAAAGGCCACGGACACCGCGAAGAAACTCGGTTTTACCAACGTCGAATTCCGCCTCGGCGACATTGAAAACCTCCCGGTTGCCGACGGCACGGCGGACGTCGTGGTCAGCAATTGCGTTATGAACCTCGTCCCCGACAAAAACAAGGCGTTCGGCGAGACCTTCCGGATTCTTAGATCGGGCGGCCATTTCAGCATCGCGGATATCGTCCTTGATGGAGAACTTCCGGATAATCTAAGAAGAGAAGCAGCCCTTTACGCCGGGTGTGTCTCCGGCGCCGTCAAACGAAGCGAGTATTTGGATGTCATCAGGAACGCGGGCTTCAGGAACATCACGGTCCAGAAAGAAAGGAAGACCGAGATTCCTGATGAGATCCTGACTCAAGCGATGACGGAGCCCCAGCTGCAGGAATTCAAGCAGAATCAGATCGGCATATTCAGTATCACCGTATACGCCGATAAACCCTAACCACCACGATGGAGGCTTCATGGCGAAGGAAAAAGTCCTTTTTGTATGCATTCATAACAGCGCGCGAAGTCAGATGGCTGAGGCAATTTTGAATCACCTTGCCGGAGACCGGTTCGAGGCAGAGAGCGCCGGTCTTGAACCCGGAACGTTGAACCCTTTCGCCGTGGAGGCAATGAAAGAAATAGGAATCGACATCTCGCACAAGTCGACTCAAAGCGCATTTGACCTCTACAGGAAGGGGAAGATGTTCAAGTACGTGATCACTGTCTGCGATGAGGCGAGCGCGGAGCGTTGTCCGATTTTTCCCAGCATTGAAAAAACGATGCATTGGTCTTTTCCGGATCCTTCCCAACTGCAAGGAACGCATGACGCGAAACTCCGTGAAACGATTAAAATTCGGGATCAGATCAAGGCGCGCATCAAAAGCTGGCTGGGTGAGTTGGCGGTGGCGAGCAAGAGCTGAACCATGATGACCCAAATGGAACGGCTTTCTGTCTTTGAGCGATATCTGTCGCTGTGGGTGGTCCTGTGTATGGCTATTGGGATACTCTTCGGCGGTTTCCTTCCGCGGATCACCGAGTCGCTGCGCGCCATTGAGTTCGGAAGCGGCAGCCACATCAACGTCCCGATCGCCGTTTTGATCTGGCTGATGATCTACCCGATGATGTTGAAAGTCGATTTTACAAGCATCCGAAATGTCGGAAAGCGGCCGAAAGGCCTGATCGTTACCTTGATAGTGAATTGGTTGATAAAACCGTTTTCAATGGCGTTCCTGGGATGGCTGTTCTTCAAGATCTTCTTCCTTAATTGGATAGGCCCCGAACTGGCGGATCAGTATGTCGCCGGTGTTATCATCTTGGCCGCAGCGCCGTGCACCGCAATGGTCTTTGTTTGGTCCTATCTAACCAACGGAGATCCGGCGTACACTCTCGTGCAGGTATCGGTAAATGATCTGATCATGCTCGTGCTCTTTGCTCCGATCGTCACGTTTCTTGTCAGCGGAGCCAGCGGCTTGACTGTTCCGTTTATGGTCCTTCTCTATAGTGTGGTCATTTTTATCGTGATTCCCCTCGGCTTGGGGGCACTCAGCCGCTATGCACTCATTCGGAAGATGGGCTCTGAGTGGTTCGAAAAGAATTTCATATCGTTCTTCCATCCGGTCACGATTTTAGCGCTCCTTGTGACCCTGGTCATGATCTTTGCCTTTCAGTCTGATAACATCACCGAACGCTACTTCCATGTCGTTCTCATTGCGATACCAATTCTTATTCAGGTATACTTCAATTCATCGTTGGCTTATGGGTTGATGAAACTCTTCAACGTCCCGCACTCGATCGCGGCTCCCGGCGCTTTGATCGGGGCGAGCAATTTCTTCGAGCTTGCGGTCGCAACGGCCATCGCGCTTTACGGCCCCGGTTCGGGCGCTGCCTTGGCTACTGTCGTGGGAGTGCTTGTCGAAGTTCCTGTGATGCTCTCTGTTTGTTCTTTCTGCAATCGCACGAGGGGCTGGTTTCCGTAGTGCGTCAGCCATCGTCGATTGAAGTGTCCGTGTGCGGTCTCGTCTTGAATTCCTGGATGATGATGTTTATCTTGGATGGAAGTTCGTGAGTTGAGATCCGGCAAGATTCCGAAATCCGTGCGGTCTTGGATTTTTATCAGATCATCCGCCGCAATTCACGGCAGCCCGATTACAACTTCATACATTTCATGGTCGATATTGTTGAAGCGGCTTCGGCAGAGCAGCTCGCAATCGTTGGGGACCTTCTGGTAGAGTACGCCCGCTCCCTGAACGTGAGCCTCTGCTTTGAGAATCTTGATAAGGAAGTGGCGGGACTCCCGGGTCCGTACGCTCGCCCTTCCGGCCGACTATTGCTGGCGGCTGAAGCGGGACGCATTGCCGGTTGCGGCGCGTTGAAGCGGGTTGACGACAATGTTTGTGAGATGAAGCGGCTTTTCCTTCGTCCCGAATTTCGCGGGAAGGGAGCAGGCAAAGCGATGACGCTTCGCTTGCTTGACGAAGCACGGAGTATCGGCTACAAGGAGTTGCGATTGGATACACTTCCTTCAATGAAAGAAGCGATCGCTCTTTACCGCTCGCTCGGCTTTAAGGAAATTTCCCCCTTCCGAGACCTCCCGGCCCCCGGAACATTGTTTATGACCATATCCCTTTAAGAAATCTGTTCCATTTTACTAATTTCATCTGCGTAAACTTCTACTCTGGACAATCTTCTCGTCATCGCGATCTTCTAATTTGCGTAATCTTCTAATCTGTCCAGTCCTCCAATCTGTCCGGTCCTCCAATCTGTGCAGTCCTCCAATCTGTGCAGTCCTCTAATCTGTGCAGTCCTCTAACCTGTGCAGTCCTCTAATCTGCGCAATCTGTAATCTGCGTGCAATCTGCGCAATCAGAGTAATCAAAAGTCTGCCCCTTTTAAGCTCCCAAACCTCTTTGAGCCGGAATCGGTGAAATCCGCTCATCCCCCTTTTAAGCGCTTTTCAGCCCAAACCGCGCTCGCCGGGCTCCGCTTTCCTTGATTATCTTGCCTATTTTCACTATAATTTTTACGGTGATACAACACTCAATTCCGGCTTAGCACGTTCTCAGGCTCACCGTCAATTCAATCCCGTATCCATGAAGCAATCGGCAGTGAAGTCCAAAACCTCGTCGCGTAAAAAGGATCATGTGCTGCTTACCGTGAGCCGCGACGTTGCGTTCCGCGGCAAAACGACGGGGTTTGAGAATTGGGAATTCGTGCACAACGCCCTTCCGGAGATCGATTTCTCGGAGATCTCTACTGACACGATTTTTCTTTCGAAGCGGCTCTCCTTTCCGTTCATGATCTCCAGCATGACCGGCGGGTATGCCGATGCGAAGCGCATCAACAAAAACCTCGCCGAGGTGTGCGAGGAACATTCTGTGGCGATGGGAGTGGGTAGCCAGCGGCAGGCGCTCGAAGATTCGACCTATCATTCATCCTTCAGCATTGCCCGCGAGGCGGCGCCGACGATTCCCATCGTCGGCAATATCGGGGGGGCGGAAGTGGCAAAACTCGCCGACCCCTCGCCCGTGCAGCGTCTTGCGGATTTGATCCGCGCGGACGCGTTCGCCGTCCATCTCAATCCGCTTCAGGAATTCCTTCAGCCGGAAGGGAATCCGAGTTTCCGCGGCGTTCTGAGGGGGATCGAAAAATTGGTCCGCGGTCTTTCTATACCTGTGATCGTCAAAGAGATCGGCGCCGGTATTTCAAAGGATGTCGCCCAGCGACTCGTGAACGCCGGCGTCACGATCATCGACGTGGCAGGAGCGGGTGGGACGAGCTGGGCGGGAGTGGAAATTCTTCGCCGGAAGAACGGAGAAGCGGATGATCTTTTTTGGGATTGGGGGATCCCGACGTCGGAGGCCCTTCGGCAGGTGGCCGCCCTTAAGGGAACACCTTCGCGTTTCACCGTGATCGCGTCGGGGGGAATCACGAACGGCCTCGAAGCGGCGAAAGCGGTCGCTCTCGGCGCCGACCTTGTCGCTTCCGCACGGCCGATGCTGAAGGTCTTGATGGCGTCCGGCAAAAAAGGATTATCACGATCCCTGGAAAAATGGATCAAAGATTTTAAGGGGACAATGTTTCTCACAGGGGCGCCGACGCTGCAGCAGCTTCGCAGCGCCCCTCTCGTTCATGCATAACGTTATTCTTTCTTTCGGCTCATCATCGAAATGAGATCATTTAGTTCGCAGTATCAGCGTTACAAGGCGTCCGTCGACCGTCAGCTCCGATCGTGCATCAAGAAAAGCGAACCCCGTTCTCTCTACGAGCCGGTTCGCTATATCCTTTCGGGAGGGGGAAAGCGAATTCGCCCGCTTCTCGTTCTCCTCGCGAGCGAGGCTGTCGGAGGCACGGCGCGGCAGGCAGAGCACGCAGCCGTTGCGATAGAGATCCTTCATAATTTTACGCTCGTCCATGACGATATCATGGACAATGCTTCATCCCGGCGCGGCCGCGCAACGGTGCATACAAAATGGGACACGAATATTGCGATCCTGGTCGGCGACGAGCTGGTGGCATTGGCATACCGAGAGCTGCTGAAGACCCGTTCGCCGCGCATCGCGCGCATCGCGGATATTTTCACCGAAGGCGTTGTCGAGGTCTGCGAAGGGCAGGCCTACGACAAGGAGTATGAGACGCGGAAACATGTTTCCGTGGACGAATATCTTCTGATGATCGGCAAAAAGACGGGGAAGATGGTCTCCGTCGCATCCGAAATTGGGGCGGTGATCGGCGGCGGATCGGCGGATGAAATTCGCGCGCTGAGATCGTACGGCGCTTCGATCGGCAGAGCGTTCCAGATCCAGGACGATCTTCTGGATATCATGGCCGATGAAAAGGAATTCGGCAAGCCGATCGGCGGCGATATCGTGGAAGGGAAAAAAACGTTCCTCCTGATCGAGGCGTTCGCCCGTTCGCGCGGAGCCGACAAACGGCTGCTGCGGAGCGTCATCAACCGCGGGGGAACGTCGCGCAAAAATATCCCCGCCGTCCGGGAGATCTATGAGCGCTGCGGCGTGATCCAGATGGCAAAGCAGACCATCGCCAAAAATATCGACGGAGCGAATAAACAGCTCTCGCTCCTGGCGAAAAGCAACGCCCGCGACATGCTCTATTGGTTCTCGCACATGCTGTTGAACAGAAACTTTTGAGGTGCCCATTTTTCTCTTGAGTCATTCCGGCCGCCATATCATGCGCTTCCCCTTATGATTGAGAGGGACATCGTGATCAAGAATAGGGCGGGTTTGCATACGCGCCCGGCGGCCTCGCTTGTGAAGCTTGCAGCGAAGTTCAAGGCGGAATTTTTTATCATCAAAGACGGCTCCGAAATAAACGGGAAAAGCATCATCGGAGTCATGACGCTGGCCGCGGAGCAGGGGTCGACGCTGACCCTGAGATTTGACGGCGAAGACGAAGCGGAGGCGTGCGCGGCGATTGTTGGATTGTTTGAACGAGGATTCGACGAGCCATAACGATGGCGACAACGAACGAAATTACGCTTCACGGCATAGCGGCGGCGCCCGGCATCGTCATGGGAAAAGTGTTCGTCTACACGAAGCACGTTCCCCATATCGACGAGAAAACGATCCCCCTTGAGGATGCTGAAAAGGAAGTTGAACGTCTGCGCGGCGCGGTAGCCCGCTCGGAGAAAGAGCTTCAGAAGATCCTCTCGTTTGCCGAACAGAAGATCGGGAACAGCAAGGCGAAGATCTTCGAAGCACAGATCATGATCCTGAGCGACACTATCCTCTTCGATTCGATCTACAAGCGCATCCGAAAAGAGCGGAAGAATGCGGAATTCATCGTCCACGGAGAAATCAACAAATACCAGCAGCTGATGCTGAAATCCTCGGACGAGTACATGCGCGAGCGCGCGCACGACGTTGAGGACGTGAAGAACCGCATCATCCGCAATATCCAGGAGCAGAAGCTGATCTCCCGGTTCGAAGGGGGATCGATCGTCGTCTCGCAGTCGCTCACGCCCGCCGACACGATTTTATTCAGCCGCAACGAAATTCTCGGATACGCCACCGACATGGGAGGAGTCACGTCCCATGCCGCGCTCCTTTCGCGCTCGTTGAAGATCCCCGCCGTGGTCGGTCTGAAGGAGGTCACATCGAGCGTGCAGACCGATGCCTCGATGATCCTCGACGGTTACAGCGGTGTCGTGATCATCAATCCCTCCGAACAGACGATCGCGCAGTACAAACGACGAAGCAGGGAAATGTCGAAATTCGAGCACGGGTTGAACGACCTGCGCGATCTTCCCGCTCAGACGACGGACGGCAAGCAGGTGGAACTCGTCTCGAACATCGAATTTGCCGAGGAGATACGCTTTTCTAAGTCCCAGGGTTCCCGCGGCGTCGGGCTCTACCGCACCGAAGGACTGTTGATGGGAAAGGATACCTTCCCGTCCGAGGAAGAACAGTACCGCGAGTACAAATCGATCGCCGACAAGGTTTTTCCGAATAAGGTCATCATGCGGACCTTCGACATCGGGGGAGATAAGGTCATCGCCCAATCGCACGAGGAAGAGAATCCGTTCCTCGGCTGGCGGGGCATCCGCGTGGCGCTCGACCGGCCGGAAACGTTCATCGTCCAGATCCGCGCGATGCTCCGCGCAAGCACGAAGAAGAATGTTTGGGTGATGTTCCCGATGGTCTCGAGCTTGAAGGAAATTCGCCGGGCGAAAGCCCTGGTCGCACAGGCGAAGGAATCTCTACGCGCGGAAAAAGCATCGTTTGACGACGCGATGAAGATCGGCGTGATGATCGAAGTTCCTTCGGCGGCAGTGGTCGCAGGGGACATTGCGCGCGAGGTGGACTTCCTCAGCATCGGCACGAACGACCTGATTCAGTACCTGCTTGCGGTCGACCGGGGGAACGATACCGTGTCGCAATTGTACCAGGAATTCGAGCCTGCGGTGATCCTCACGATCCGGCATATCATCAAAGAGGCGCACAAAAATAAAATTCCGGTCAGCATGTGCGGAGAAATGGCCGGCGATCCGGTCGCAACGCTCCTGCTCCTCGGCCTCGGGCTTGACGAATTCAGCGTGATACCGTACGTCCTTCCGGAAATCAAAAAGATCATCCGCTCCGTGCCGCTCAGAGAGGCCCAAAAGATCGCCGTCAAAGCGATGAAGTTCTCCACGGTCGAAGAGGTGAAAGAATTTCTAGTCGGACATGTCAGGCGCATCGCCCCCGACATTCCATTGCCCGAATAATTATCCCCCAAGAAAGAGAGACTATGACTCCCGAAAGAATTGCACAGTACGACCCGTCCGGCATGCGCTCGCTCATCCTCGGATTTCCGCGTCAGGTAGAAGAAGCGGTCGCCATCGGCAATGCCGCAACCGTTAACGTTCCGATATCGAAGATCAATAATATTGTCGTCAGCGGCCTCGGCGGCTCTGCGATCGGCGGCGACCTGCTCCGTTCGTACCTTGCCGGCGAGATCGGCGTACCGATCGCGGTCAGCCGGAATTACTCCCTCCCCGCATACGTCGGTGAACGCTCTCTCGTCATCATCTCGAGCTATTCCGGGAACACCGAAGAGACCATCGCCTCGCATCACGACGCGGTGAAGCGAAAGGCAAAAGTGCTCTGCATTACCTCCGGCGGAGCGGTCAAACAATTCGCGGCAAAGAAGAAACATCCGGTGATCGAGATTCCGGGCGGTCTTCCCCCGCGGGCGGCTCTCGGATACTCATTTTTTCCGACGCTCATCGTTCTTTCCAAGCTCGGCTTTTTCAGATCAAAGAAGAAGGAGATCGATGAGACGATCGCATTACTGAAGGAAAAAGCGAGATCGTACGGCGACATCGGATCGCAGAACAATCTGGCATTGCAGATCGCCGAGAGGGTCTACGGAAAGCTCCCGGTGGTCTATTCTTCGGTGGACAGGTTCGACACGGTGAACGTGCGGTGGCGCGGGCAGTTCTCGGAAAACGCCAAGACGCTCGCGTACGGACACGTCTTTCCGGAATTGAATCATAACGAGATCGTCGGGTGGGAAGTGTTGAAGGATTCCATGAAAAAGATCCACGTGGTGATCCTGCGCGATCGCGAAGACAATCCGCGCGTCCAGCTTCGGATGGATATTACCAAAGGGATCATCCGTGACTTTGCCGACGGCATCACCGAGGTGCACAGCGAGGGGAAGAGCCTGCTGGCAAGAGTATTCTCGCTTCTCTGCCTCGGGGATTGGGTCAGCTTTTATCTTGCGATCCTGAACGGCGTTGACCCGACCCCGGTGAAGAAGATCGACCTTCTGAAAAATGAGCTTGCGAAAGTACCCGCAGGCAAGTAAGGATACTTTTTACAGCGGCATCGCACCGTCAAAGGGCGAAAAAACCGTTTTTTGGCCGGCTTGACTTTCATCACAACACCATGTATATTCTCGGCATATTAACAACCTCTGACTCCCTTCTATTCAGCACACCAGTCGGGATGAACTAATGCTTGAAGAAGTTAATTTCCTTCGCAATGTACCGATCTTTAATGAGCTGAGCGATCAGGAACTTGAAAAAATTGCCGCTCTCGGCGTCCGGAAGAAGTATAAAAAAGGCAGCATCATTCTTTTGGAAGAGGAGACCGGCGCCGCGCTCTTCGTCATTATCTCGGGCAAGGTCAAGATCGTGCGGATGGACGACGACGGCCGCGAGGTCATCCTGTCCATCCTCGGCGGAAGCGATTTTTTCGGGGAGATGGCGATCCTCGACGGCTTGACCCGCTCTGCAAGCGTGGTTGCGACGTCAAAGTCCGAGCTCTTCATGATTCATCGGAGAGACTTTTTGAAATTGATGACCGACTTTCCGATGGTTGCCATTGCGCTGCTGCGCGAGTTGACGGGGCGGCTCCGCAAAGCGGACGCTCAGATCAAAAGTCTATCGCTGAAAGACGCAGCGGGCAGAGTGGCGAATGTCGTCCTTCAACTTGCGGATGAGATCGGCATGTTCCGCAAGGGACGTGTCGAGATCGACGAACTTCCGCTCCAGCAGGACCTGGCGAATATGGCCGGAACGTCGCGCGAAACGATCTCCCGCATGATCCATAAGTTCATCAAGAAGGGCTACCTGCAGCTCCAGGGGAATAGGCTCATCATCAACGATTACGAAAGCTTCAAGAATCTTCATGTCTAACGCTGCGCACACCATCATCCATCTTCAATAAGGACCGGGCACCCCTGAATTGTGGACGGCTTCGGTTTCTGGAGCCTCGCGAAGCAAGGTAGAGTACGAGATTATGGGCGCTAAAGCCGACCTCCATACGCACACAATTTGTTCCGATGGTGCACTTTCCCCGTATGAGCTTGTCAAAAAAGCAAAGGCCGGAGGGCTGTCCGCGATCAGCATCACAGACCACGACAGCGTTGCCGCCATCCCCGATGCGCTCGAGTTCGGGAAGGAATTCGGCGTTGAGATAATTTCCGGCGTGGAACTGAGCGCGACCTTCGAGGACAAGGAAGTTCACATCCTCGGATATTTTGTCGACTACAAGAGCCAGCGGCTGCTCGACTATCTTACCTTCTTCCGGCACGAGAGGATCAAACGCGCCGAGCGGATCGTCGCGAAGTTGAACAATCTGCAGGTCCCCCTGAGTATCGAATCCGTGATGGAACATGCCGGCACCGGCTCGGTGGGACGGCCTCATATCGCGGCCGCGCTGGTGGACGAAGGGATCACAAAATCGTATCAGGAATCGTTCGACCGCTACATCGGCAACGGCGGCCCGGCGTACGAAAGGAAATTTCAATTCTCTCCGGCGGAAGCGGTGCAGCTCGTCGCGTCGTCGGGAGGCCTGTCGTTCCTCGCTCATCCCGGCCGGTATACGACCGACGGCATGCTGCAGCATTTGATCAAGGCCGGAATCGACGGCATCGAGGTCATTCACCCGTCCCACACGCAGGAGCATATGCTCCATTATCGCGGTGTGGTCAGCGAGTATTACCTGCTTGAAAGCGGCGGTTCGGATTTTCACGGCGGGAAGAAGAACGATGAGGCGGTATTCGGAAATTATTTTGTCGATGGCAACAAAGTCGATGCCATGAAGCGCCGCCTGTTCTTGCAGCGGTCGGCGTGAGGTCTTCTTTTTACAGCAGGTGACAAGTATGCCGAGTGTTTTTGAAGGCGACGTTTCAGGAGAAGGAAGGAAATTTGCTATCGTCGTCAGCCGGTTCAATCGTACAATTACCGACCGGTTGCTCGAAGGCGCGGTCGAGTGTTTCCGGAAGCACGGCTCGGATGTAGAACGGGATGTGGAGGTTTTTTACTGTCCCGGCGCTTTCGAAATTCCGGCGGTCGCGGCAAAGATCACGCTCACGGGGAAGTACGATGCGGTGGTCTGCCTTGGAGCCGTCGTCCGGGGGGAGACGCCTCACTTCGAGTACATCGCGCGTGAATGCGCACGCGGCGTGAGCTTCCTCGCGCGGGAACGGAATATTCCGCTCCTCTTCGGCGTACTGACGACCGATACGTTCGAGCAGGCGATGGAGCGCGCCGGAGGATCGGCGGGGAATAAGGGATGGGATGCTGCACTGGGGGCGATCAGCATGGCAAGTTTATACGCACAACTCGACAATAAATCGGCGAGGAGTAAGCAGGCATAGATTGCTACAGAAGGCACCAATGCTTATGAACGTCCCGTCGGCAATAAGATAACGGAGTTGTGTATGAAAAAGATCATTTCTTCCCCGCTGTTGATCGTGTGGGTTGGAACGATAGGCTTCTCGACAATGATGAAAGCAGGAATCGGCGACTGGAAAAATTACACCGACATGACGAACGTCGTCGGTCTCGCCGCTGCCCGCAGCGCAGTGTGGATCGGAACGAGCGGGGGGATCCTTCGGTACACTCAGGCCGATTCCTCATTTCAGAAGTTCACGAATTCCGAGGGACTGACGGGGAACGATGTCTCCGCTGTCGGAATCGATTCATACGGATCCGTCTGGGTCGGCGAAACCTCCGGTGAGATCGACGTCTATTCCCCCTCTTCCAACACGTGGAAGAATATCAGCGACATCGCCCTTTCACTGCAAACCCAAAAAGCCGTCAATGCTTTTGCCGCCTCCGGCGACACAATGTATCTTTGCACCGCGTTTGGGGTCAGCGTCTTTTCAGTGTCGAAGTTTGAATTCGGCGACACGTACGGAAATTTCGGCGTTTTGTCTCATCCGAACGTGACATGCCTGACGGCCGTTGGGGGGACGATCTACGTCGGGACATCAAACGGGATCGCTGTTTCAAAGCCCGGCGCCCGGAATCTTGCCGATCCGCAATCGTGGACTTCGTATACTTCATTGTCGGGAATCACTGCGATCGCCTCATTTCACGGGAACGTGTATGCGGCGTCCGGCGCCGGCGTTTATGAATTTGAAAACGGCGGATGGCAGTCTGTTCCCGGGACGCCGCAGCCCGCCGAGGCGTTAGTGACAATCGATTCGTCGTTGTACGCTGCCGGTTCCGGCAATGTGGTGGTGTTATCTCCTTCGAATGCCGTAACGGCTGTTGTCAACGCCGCTCCGGCAGCGATCACTTGCGCTATCGCCGATTCGGCAAAACGTTTCATCGCCGGATTTCAGGAGGCCGGCATCGGCATTCTGAGCATCGGAACTGCTCAATGGGCCCAGCTGATCGTCAACAGTCCCGCCTCCAATCTCTTCAATTCCATTGCCGTGGACGACAACGGAACTGTGTGGGGCGCGTCGGCGGGACCCGGAGGTACGAACGGAAAAGGCTTTTTCTCCTTCGACGGGACTCGTTGGAGAAACTATAATCTTGGAACGATGCCGCAGTTGGAGACCAACCAATTTTTTTCGGTTTCCATCGGTCCTCATAACTCAAAATGGTTGGGTTCCTGGGGGGGAAGTCTCGCGGTGATGGACGATGCCGGCAACCTTGTCCGTGTTTTTGATAATCGGAACCCGGGTTTTGTCGGAGTTGATCCCCAACATCCCGGCTATATCGTCATGGGGAGCGCGGGATATGATAATGCGGGTTCTATGTGGTTGCCCGATTATTTGACATTGGACGGCAACGTTCTCTGGGAGATGAAAACCGATTCTTCATGGGTATCCGTTCGGGCCCCGCAGAGCACGTCATTCAACCACGCTTTAGGGGTGTTCATCGACAGGAACGGAACAAAATGGGTCAAGAACAGCCTTCTCGGGTTTGAGCCGCTTCCTTCCCACTGTATCTACTACAATGAATCGGGGGGAATTGCAGGTTTGGCGAGCGATGGATGGGGGGAAGTCAGCGTGTCCGACGGTTTAGCGAGTGCGGAAGTGACCTGCGTCGTCGAGGACAAGGAAGGAAGCTTGTGGCTCGGCTCGAATCTCGGCATCAGCGTCATCGGAGACCCTGCGTATCCGACATCGCAGATCAGCATTCTCTATTTGGGCGCTGTCGAAGGGCAATTCATCAATACCATTGCAGTAGATGCGCTGAACAATAAATGGGTCGCGATGCAATCCGGTGTTGCGGTTCTTTCTCCGGACGGCTCGTCGCTCATTACGCAGTACAGTGTTGCAAACACCAACGGAAAGCTTGTCGACAACAACGTTCTGTCGATTGCCTTCGACGATAAACGGGGCATAGTCTATTTTGGAACGAACAAAGGGTTGTCGAGCCTTGAAATTCCGTCGATCGGGACCGTGGAAAAAATGTCCTCGCTCCAGGTTGGACCCAATCCTTTTATCCTGCCGGACCATCCCACGGTGACCATTAAGGGGCTTGCCGATAACACGACGATAAAAATTCTCAATGTCACAGGGGCGCTAGTCAAGGAATTTCCTGCGCAGGGAGGGGGAAGAGCGTTCTGGGACGGCACGGATTCCCGGGGGAACAATGTTGGAAGCGGAGTCTACATCATTGTCGCATACGCCGACAACGGCAACCAGGTGTCCACCGCCAAGGTCGCTCTTCTAAGGAAATAGAAAAACAGCATGGTTAATTTGTTCATCTAATCGTACCCGGAAGTCAACTGTGAATTAGAAAAACCATCATTTCCACGCAAAAGGAGGTTCTTGAATTGGAAAATTCAACCTATAAGGATGAGATCTTCACGAAACGCGTGCGGGCAGGAAAACGTACGTATTTTTTCGACGTCAAGGCAACGAAATCGGAGAAGGATTTTTATATCACGATCACGGAAAGCAAAAGGGTTGGAGAAGAGGAATACGAGAAGCACAAGATCTTCTTGTACAAAGAGGATTTTGACAAGTTTGCAGACGCCCTGATGGAGACGGTCGACTACGTTCAGGATGAACTTCTGGTCGCGCCTCCGGCGCCAGCCCAGCCCGCAGTGGAAGAAAAAGTCTGAGGGTTCCTCTCAGAACCTTCGGGTTCTTTGGAGATCTTCGCGTTACCGCAGGGCCTCTTCCATCGCGGTATGCGCGTCGGTCCGTGAATCCCGGTATTTGACGATCAACGGTGTGTAGAGGCTGAGACCGTGAGCCCGTCCAAAATCCGTCGTCATCGCACGCGAACCTGCGACCACGACGGCGTTCTCAGGAATGATGAGCGATCCCGAGTCTGATTTCCTGATCGTAACTTTGTTGACGCAGTCGTAGACCGGCGTCGATCCGGTGAGCAGGACCCCGGCGCCGATCACGGCCCTCTCTTTGACGATCGTCCCTTCGTAAATTCCGCAATTGCCCCCTACCATGACCTCGTCCTCGATAATGACCGGCATGGCATTCACCGGTTCGAGCACTCCTCCGATCTGTGCCGCGGCACTGATGTGATTCCGTTCCCCGATCTGCGCGCACGAGCCCACGAGGGCGTGTGAATCGATCATCGTCCCTTTTCCGACGTACGCACCGACGTTGACGTAGGACGGAGGCATCATGATCACTCCCGGCGCAAGGTACGCGCCGCGCCGGACCGTCGTGCCGCCGGGAACGATGCGCACATTGCTTTCTGCCGACAATGTCTTGGTCGGATAGGTGTGTTTATCGAAGAACGAAAAAGGGTTCGGCGACGGAATTTTCTGGAGAGCGCCGATCTTGAACCCGAGCAAAATCCCTTTCTTGACCCATGCATGCACGACCCATTTTCCGCCGGCCTTTTCTGCCGCGCGGATCGTTCCGGCGTCGAGAAGCGCAATGAAAGCCTCGAAGACCTTCTCTTCGGCCTTACGGTCTTTGCCGTTCTCGGCGGATGAAAGCTCTTCGATGATCGACGGAAGGGTTTCGGCCGTGAGGTTCATCGGTGCGTTTCCATGAGGTGAAGTTCTTCGAGCGCCCGGCGGACCGCAAACCTGTGGTCGGTGGTCATCGGCGTGAGCGGAAGACGGTACGCTTCTTCGATCAATCCCATGATGGCCAACGCGCCTTTCACGGGGATCGGATTCGATTCAATAAAATTAAGGTTCATCAATTGAAGCAGCTCTTCATGAATGGCCCTGGCTTCGGAGAAATTTCCCTCGAGGCAATGCTTCACCATTGAAGAGAAGAGTCTCGGCGTTTCGTTCGCCACGACGGAGATCGCTCCATCCGCTCCCAGCGCCATCATCGGCAACGTCAGCGCATCGTCTCCCGACAGGACGGTGAAATTTGAACGTCGGTGGCGAAGGATTTCCATCACCTGTCCCATATTCCCCGAAGCCTCTTTAATGCCGGCGATGCCCGGCAGTTCAGAGATGCGCAGCGTTGTTTCCGCGTTGATGTTGCTCCCCGTCCTTCCGGGGACATTATAGACAAAGATCGGAATATCGACCGCTTCGGAGATCGCTTTGTAGTGCTGGTAGAATCCTTCCTGCGTCGGTTTGTTGTAATACGGAGCGATGGAAAGTACCGCGTTCGCCCCGATCGCCCGTGCGTGCTGCGTCAGCGAAATTGCTTCGTGCGTTGAATTGCTGCCGGCGCCGACGATGACGGGAACCCGGCCCGCCGTTTGGTCGACGACGACATCCATGACGTGATGGTGCTCGGCATGATTGAGCGTTGCGCTTTCGCCGGTAGTTCCGCAGGGAACCAGTCCGTTCACGCCGTTGGTGATCTGAAAGTCGACCAGCGCACGAAGCGCCCGTTCGTCGACCGCACCGTCAGCGAGTTGCATTGGCGTGACGAGAGCAGTGGCGACCCCTCTAAAGGAAAATTGTGATGACATGAGATCCTTTCTTGAAAAATGAATATTACGTTTTGAATAAGAAGTCTTCCATCGTAAAAATGCCGCTGCGCCCCTGCAGCCATTCAGCCGCCCAGACCGCCCCAAGGGCGAAACCGCGGCGATTGTGCGCAGTATGCGTCAGTTGTATCGCGTCGGCCGGGGATTCGAAGGTCACACTATGCGTTCCCGCAACGTCGCCGATACGGCTGCTCGAGACGAGAAGTTCGTTCGGCCGGATCTGCCGGTTGTTCAGGGCCGTGATAATTTCCGTCTTGCGCTGCACGTGCTGAAGGATCGTTTTGGCCAGCGTCAACGCTGTCCCGCTCGGCGCATCTTTTTTCATCTTGTGGTGGATCTCGTGGATGGCAATGTCATAATCGGAGAAACGGTTGATAAGCTTTGCCGTTTCGGCGGCCGCGTGGGAAAAAATGTTCGCGCCGACAGAAAAATTCGATGCGTAGAGGATCGTCCCTTTGCACTGACGGATAAATTCGAGAAGTGCCGGCAGCCGGTCGTTCCAGCCGGTGGTTCCGACGACGAGAGGAATATGAAGCGGCCCGAGCGAGCGGATATGATGCTCGGTCGCGTCCGGTGCGCTGAAGTCGATGGCGCATTCGGCGCCTTGCAGTGCAGGGGGAAGAGAACTGATGGCCGGAAGCGGGGCGTTAATGTCGTACCGCGCAACGATGCTGTGCCCTCGTTCCAGCGCTGCCTGTTCGACGTCCCGTCCCATCCGTCCGTATCCAAGCAAGATGATCTTCATTCGTTTAGCCTTCGTTTAAAAAAGAAAAAAGTAGATGAGCGCTGGACTCTCTACTTTTCTGATCGAACGAATGAGATTTTCTTCCTCCTGCCGGAGCAGTTCGCCGAACGTCTATGCAGATCGTCGTTAGCGCTCCATCCCGCCTATCGGACGGGATGACAGTTTGCAGGTTCTTCACGCTGCAACCCAAGTTGTTTGCAGAAACAATACGCACAACTTTCGGCGGCACGGTGTACTTACCCTTTCGATGAAGGTCGTCGAGCTGTTTCGCTCTCGCTTCAGCTACTCATGCGTACCGCTCCTCTAAGACAGCTGTAATTAACGCAATTATGCCGTCGTTGTCAAGACCTGATGAGAGAAACGCCGCCTCTTCGCTTACGATGCTGCCCGGAACCGGATACTGTGGAAATATTTTATATTGCTGCCGCAAAGCATGACCGGTCAGTCGCCGGCACGGAATGACAAATTATTATAGGTCCGGGGAGAGGCACGTTGACTCTCCAACGCTGACGATCTCCTCTATTCTTGACTCTCTCGTCGTTTTTGGGTATATTTAGCAGGTTTTTTTTGAGCGGCGGCTCGTTTTTTGACAATTGCGGTCGATTTTGACGGGAAATGCGGTGCGAGGTCGGATCAGGATGTTGCAATAGCAGGAGGAAAAGGTGAAGATCAACATTTCGAACCTTTCGCAGGGAACACATGAATACAAGCTGTCAAAAAGCGCTGCTGAGCTCGAGTTGCACGAGCATTTTCTCGGCGAGGTCACGTCGCATGTGACGCTCGAAAAATCATCCAGGCAGATTCTTCTGCGGGCCGGTGTACGGTCGAGCGCCTCGTTTCAGTGCGACCGGTGCCTGGACGAATTTACGAAAGAGATTTCTCCTTCCTTTCAGATCGTCTACGTGTGGGATGGCGAAGAGCGCTCGGCTGATCGGGAAGAGGACATCCGGATATTGCGGGCGGACACCAATATCATCGATATCTCCGACGCCGTCCGCGACACGCTGCTTGTTGCGGTACCGCTGAAGCTGTTATGCAAGGAAAACTGCGCCGGGCTTTGCCCGAGGTGCGGAAAGAATTTGAATCACGCTGCCGGCGGCAGCTGTGATTGTGCTCCCGACAAAAGCGATTCCCGGTGGAACAAGCTCGCGGAGCTCGTTGAAGTTTCAATGTCAAAGAAGAAGAACTAAATTTACTATAAGGAATTACCGCAATGCCAAACCCGAAACGCCGCCACTCAAAAACTCGCGGCCGGAAGCGTCGCACGCATTACAAGGCAACGACGCCGTCGTTAGCGGAATGCCCGAACTGCCGGGAGCCGAAACTCCTGCATCGTGCCTGTCCGAACTGCGGCTACTACAACGGCCGTTCGATTATCATCCCGAAAGAAGCGTAGCATCGCGCAAGCGGATGCCCGTAAACAACTGACGTCGAAACATTCAGCCATAGTCCTGGTGGAAATGCTTTGAACCACGCAGAGGGAAAACTGCGGATCGCTGTCGACGCGATGGGGGGAGATTTTGCCCCTTCTCACGAAGTGCGGGGAGCCGTGGACATTCTGCGCCGGACCGGAAACAGGTTCGACGTTGTGCTGGTGGGAAAAGAAAAGGAAATTGCGGCCGAGCTAGCCAAAACAAAAGCCGACGGCCTTTCGCTTTCCGTCGTCCCGGCGAACGATGTGATCGCTATGCACGATTCTCCGGTCGTGGCGCTGAAGCAGAAGCCCGGTTCGTCGCTCGTCGTCGGCATGGTGATGCACAAGGAAAAGAAGGTTGATGCGTTCGTCAGCGCAGGGAACACGGGGGCGGTGACCGCAGCATCCACGCTCCTCCTCGGCAGGATCCCCGGCGTCAGCCGCCCGGCGGTGGCAGCGATTTTTCCTTCCGAAACCGGACCGACCCTCATCGTCGATGCCGGCGCGGTGACCGACAGCAAACCGCATTTTCTGTTCGAGTTCGGCGCCATGGGGAGCATTTATGCGGAGTACATCTTCAAGAAGAAGAACCCGCGGGTCGGCTTGCTCAACGTCGGCGAGGAAGAATCGAAGGGGGATGACCTTGCAAAAGAGGCCTATGCGAAGTTTGCAGCCGCGAAAGGGAAATTGAATTTCATCGGCAACGTGGAGGGGCGCGATATCCTCCGCGGGAAAGCCGACGTCGTTGTCTGCGACGGCTTTGTCGGCAATGTTCTTCTGAAGTTTGCCGAAAGCGTTCCGTCGTTCTTGAAGGTAAAATTCAAGGACTACGCCGAACAGGGAACAGTACAGAAGGTGTTGATGGGACTTCTCCGGAATCCGTTGAGGAAGATCTTCAAAGATTTCGATTATCAGGAATTCGGCGGCGTCCCCCTTCTGGGAGTGAACGGCGTGACGATCATCGGGCACGGCAGTTCAACGCCGAAAGCGATCTCGAACATGATCCTCCGCGCTGAAGAGATGGTGAACAAGAAAATCAATTTTCATATCGAACAATCATTACGCGAAAACAGCTCCGAAGGAATGAATGGGTAGAATACGAGCAATGATCACGGCCGTCGGCCATTACGCTCCGGAAAAGGTTCTCACGAACCACGACCTCGAAAAAATGGTCAACACGAACGACGAGTGGATCCGGACTCGAACTGGAATCCGCGAACGCCGCATTCTTGCAGAAGGAGGAACGTCCGATTTAGGTTCCAACGCTGTGAAAAATATGCTGGCCCGCCGCGGCATGGACGCATCAGAGATCGAAGTGATCATCGTCGCTACGGTAACGCCGGATATGTTCTTCCCCGCAACCGCGTGCATCATCCAGGAGAAGATCGGGGCGAAGAAAGCGTGGGGCTTTGACCTCAACGCCGCTTGTTCAGGGTTTGTCTATGCGATCACGATCGGTTCTCAGCTGGTCGAAACAGGAGCGTATAAGAACGTCGTGGTCGTGGGCGCCGACAAAATGAGTTCCATCGTCGATTATACAGACCGGAACACATGCATTCTTTTTGGCGATGCCGGAGCGGCGGTTCTGCTTGAGCCGACCTCCGACGATACCGTCGGCATTCTTGATCATAAACTCTATACGGACGGTTCCGGCGGGTTCGCGCTTCACATGTCAGCAGGCGGAAGTCTTCGTCCATCCACCCATGAAACCGTCGATAAGAAGATGCACTATATTTATCAGGACGGAAAGGCGGTCTTCAAGGTGGCGGTGATCGGCATGGCGGAGGTTTCCGCCGAGATCATGAAGCGGAACAACCTCACCGGCAAAGATGTCGATTGGCTGGTGCCGCACCAGGCGAACCTGCGCATCATCGACGCATGTGCGGAGCGGATGGAGATCGACAAATCCAAGGTGATGATCAACATCGACCGCTACGGAAACACCACCGCTGCGACCATTCCCCTCTGCCTGTCCGAATGGTGGGAAGCGGGAAAAATCAAGAAAGGGCACAACCTGGTACTTTCGAGTTTCGGCGCAGGGTATACCTGGGGAGCAGTGCTGGTGAAGTGGGGAATTGACGGGCCGAAGTCGGTTTAAGGATCGGATCGCAGCGGAACATGGGTACAACGGCATATATTTTTCCGGGACAAGGCTCGCAATACGTCGGGATGGGAAAGGATCTGTGCGCCGAATTTGATGCGGCCAAAGCTCTGTTCGCGAAAGCCGACAAGGTCCTCGGTTTTTCCCTGTCGAAGATCTGTTTTGACGGGCCCGAAGAAGAGCTCAAACAGACCAGAAATACCCAGCCGGCGATTTTTCTCCACAGCATTGCCGTCTGGAATATTCTCAAACCCGGCGACCCCGCGATGACCGCCGGCCACTCCCTCGGAGAATATTCGGCACTTGTCGCCGCCGGGGCGATCGCCTTTGAGGAAGCGTTGAAGCTCGTTCGTCTGCGCGGAGAGCTGATGCAGAAGGCGGGAGAAGAGAATCCTGGGACGATGGCGGCGGTCGTCGGACTTGAAGCACAAACGATCGAGGAAGTTTGCCGCGCGGCATCGAGCGACGGAATTGTGCAGGCCGCTAATTTTAATTCTCCGGGACAGATCGTCATCTCGGGATCGGTCGCCGGAGTTCGCAAGGCGATGGAATTGGCTAAACAGCGCGGCGCAAAATTGGTGAAGGAACTCGTCGTCAGCGGCGCCTTTCATTCCCCGTTGATGCGATCGGCGAAGGATGGATTGAAATCGGCTCTGGACAGAACGGCCATTCGGGATGCACAGATCCCGGTCTATGCAAACGTGTCGGCGAAACCGGTGCGGAAGGCTGGCGAGATCCGAACCCTTTTGTTCGAGCAAGTGACCAGCCCGGTCAGGTGGGAAGAAACGATCAGGAATATGTCTACGGATGGGGCTTCGACCTTCGTCGAGACCGGCCCCGGAAAAGTTCTTCAGGGACTCGTCAAGAGAATCGCGCCGGAAGCTGCGATCGCCGGCTTTGACACCGCAGCAACTGTTGCAGCGGCGAAAAATTAATGGGACGGAACGGAGAGGCGATGCGCGTTGGGAAGTACGAGGTCGACCCGATCCTTTTTGAAAAGGGATTTTCAAAAGGGTGCGGACCGTTTGCGTGCGAATCGACCTGCTGCGAAGCAGGAGTGTACATCGACCTCAAGGAGAAAGAATTGATCCTTTCCCATAAAGAGACGGTCAAGAAATACATGGACGAGACGCAAACGACCGACGACTCCCGGTGGTTCGACAACGAGGTGCTGGATGACGGAGATTTTCCCTCCGGCAAAACTTTGGGAACCGAAGTGGTGAATGATAAATGCGTCTTCCTCAATAAAAGAGGAATGTGCAGTCTGCAAATAGCCGGGACGGAGGAGAAGCTTGGCCGATGGGCCCTGAAGCCGTTTTACTGTGTGGCGTTCCCGATCTCCGTCGATGACGGAGTAGTGACGTTCGACGATTTTTTGCACGAAAAGACAACATGCTGTTCGTTCATCGACAACCGGGAAACGACCCTGGTCGAAGCGTGCAGGGAAGAACTGGAGTTTGTCCTTGGAAAGGACGGCTATACAGAACTGACGGCACTACAAAAAGCGTATGGTGCCGCTCAACAACAATGACCAACTGAACTCAAACGACCATCATGCAATTACAGAATAAGATCGCGCTCGTGACGGGAGGGACAAGGGGGATCGGCAAAGCGATCGTCGTTGCTCTTGCCGAAGCCGGAGCGAACGTTGCGTTCACCTACCGCAGCTCAAAAGAATCGGCCGATGCCATTGCGGCCGATCTCCAGGCGAAGGGAAAACGGGCGGTCGGCTATCAATCGGACGCCTCTGATTTTAACCAGGCGAATGAGATCGTACAGAAGGTGATCCAGGAATTCGGAAGGATCGATATTCTCGTCAACAACGCCGGCATTACGAAGGACGGATTGCTGATGCGGATGTCGGAGAGTGACTGGGATGCGGTGATCACGACCAATCTGAAAAGCGTTTTCAGCTTCACAAAGGCGGCGTGCCGCCAAATGATGAGCCAACAGGCGGGAAAGATCATTAACATCTCCTCCATTGTCGGCATCACCGGCAACGCCGGGCAGGCCAATTATGCATCGTCGAAAGCGGGGGTTATCGGGTTCACCAAATCCATCGCAAAAGAGCTTGCATCCCGCAATATTCAGGCGAATGTGGTCGCTCCCGGATTCATCGAAACGGATATGACCGGGAAGTTGAATGAGAAACAAAAAGAAGCTATCTTAGCCATGATTCCGTTAAAACGGATCGCAAAACCGGAAGAAGTTGCTGGGGTGGTTCGTTTCCTTGCATCACCGGACGCGGACTATATCACCGGTCAGGTCCTCTGTGTTGATGGCGGCATGGTCATGTAATTGTCAATGTTCTAAAGCAGTATAATCACTTAACAGAAGGAGATACCCGTATGGCTGATGTATCCGCAAAAGTAAAAGAGATCATTGTGAACAAACTTGGCGTTGACGAGGCACAGATTACCCCGGAAGCATCGTTTACGAATGATCTCGGCGCTGATTCATTAGACACCGTCGAGCTGGTGATGGAATTTGAAAAAGCATTCAACCTTCAAATTCCCGATGAGGATGCGGAGAAGATTGCGACGGTTGGAGATGCGATCAAATACTTGTCGGGAAAAGTTTCCTGACATCTATACGGGGAATGCTCGATGAAGTTCAAGCGTGATGCCGGCGAATGTCCGGCATCACGTTCTTACAACGGATTGACAAGCAGCAAAGGAACAAGCTATGTCGTTTAACGGGAAAGCGCGTCGTGTTGTCGTCACCGGAATGGGCGCCGTTACGCCGATCGGCCTGACGGTCTCGGATTTCTGGAAGAACGCCCTTGCCGGCATCAGCGGCGCAGCCCCGATCACCTATTTCGATACAACGCAGTACGACACGAAGTTTGCCGCGGAGCTGAAGGCCTTCGACCCGCTGAATTATATGGACCGGAAAACGGTGCAGCGCGTCGACCCGTTCACCCAGTACGCTTTTGCCGCAGCCGACGAGGCGGTGAAAGACGCGGCGGTCGACTTTTCCAAAATTTCCGGCGACCGTGCCGGCATCATCTTCGGTTCGGGCATCGGCGGGATGCTCACCTTCCAGCGGCAGCACGAAACGCTCGTCGAAACCAAGGGACCGCACCGTATCAGCCCGTTCTTCATCCCGATGATGATCGCGGATATTGCCGCCGGAAGAATTTCGATGAAGTACGGCCTCAAAGGACCGAACTACGCGACGACCTCTGCGTGCGCGACGGCCTCCCACGCGATCGGTGATGCTTTTATTCTGATCCAGCGCGGCGACGCTGACCTGATGCTGAGCGGAGGTTCGGAGGCGGGGATATGCCCGATGGGGATCGGCGGGTTCAACGCCTTGCGGGCCCTTTCCACGCGCAACGATGCGCCGCAGAAGGCCAGCCGTCCCTTTGATAAGGACCGCGACGGGTTCGTCATGGGGGAAGGAGGAGGCGTCCTCATCCTCGAAGAACTTGAACATGCGAAACGCCGCGGGGCGAAAATTTATGCCGAGATCTCAGGCGTCGGGTTTACGGCAGACGCTCATCACATCACCGACCCTGCTCCCGGCGGCGAAGGGGCGGTCCGTTCGATGAAAGCCGCAATCCGGGATGCGGGAGTTTCGCCGGACGACGTTGATTACGTGAATGCCCACGGCACGTCGACGCCGGCGAACGACAAGAACGAAACCGCCGCGATGAAGACGGTCTTCGGCGAGCATGCGAAGAAGCTTGCCGTGAATTCGACCAAATCGCTGGTCGGACACTTGCTCGGCGCTTCGGGGGCGGTCGGCTCGATCGCCACCGTCATGTCCATTGTGGAGAACAAGATCCACCCCACCATCAATTATGAGACGCCCGATCCGGATTGCGATCTGTTCTACGTCCCAAATGCTTCCATCGAGAAGGAAGTGAACATCGCACTCTGCAACACGTTCGGGTTCGGCGGTCACAACGCTACGCTGCTCTTCAGAAAATATCAGGAGAACTAAGAGGACAAGTACCGGTGTGAGCAGTTTACGTCAATGGGTCCGAAATCTATTCCGCACCGCGCCTTCACCATCAGCGCACTCTTTTTCCGAACTCAATTCCAAGGTTGACTTCAAGCGATTCGAGCACGCTCTCCAGTACCGCATCCGGTCGAAGCGCATTTTTCTTCAGGCAGTTCTCCACAGGTCGTACCTGCAGTTTGCCGAAGTGTCGGAAATCCATTCGAACGAACGACTCGAATTTCTCGGCGATTCAATACTGAATATGGTGGTCGCCGAGCGCCTGTTCCGGCTTTATCCCGAATCGGAAGAAGGGGACCTGACCATCATGAGGGCCAGGCTGGTGAACCGGAAAGCGCTGGTGCACTATGCAAAGGAAATTCACCTGCGCGATTTTCTCCTTCTCAGCAACAGCGCAGCTCAGACGGTCGAAAAAGGGGCAGAGACGATTCTTGCCGATGCGTACGAAGCGGTGATCGGCGCCGTCTACCTTGACGGCGGGCTAGAAGAAGCAAAACGATTCGTCGAGCGGCAGTTGAAGAAGATGCTGGCCGAAGGGAGCCTCCAGGAAGCGAACGAGAACTATAAAAGCGCGCTGCTTGAATACGCGCAGGCAAACGGCCTCCCCCTTCCGCATTACACGATCACAAAAGAAGAGGGGCCCGACCATGACCGGACATTCACCGTTGAGGTTTCGGCCGGTGAAGGGAAAACGGGGGTCGGGGTGGGAAAAAATAAAAAAGAAGCTGAACAAGCTGCGGCGCACAATGTGCTTTCGCTGTTGGCGCAGCACCCGGAGGTGAAGGAGCCTTTACCCTCCTGAAGACCAACCGATGATCTTAACAGTATTGAAATGAACAATCCGATCTTGCAAGAAGATAAATTCCAATCCCGCCATCTCGGCCCCGCGAGCGAAGACCTCGGAGCGATGCTTCAAACGATCGGGACCGATTCCCTCGATACGCTGGTCGATGAAACGATTCCTTCCAGCATAAAAATGCAGGAGCCGCTGAACCTTCCCCCGCCTGTCAGCGAATATGCTTTCATCGGGGAAATGAGGAAGACCGCCGCCAGGAACAAGGTCCTTAAATCGATGCTCGGGCAAGGCTACTATAATTGCATAACGCCGGCAGTGATTCAAAGAAATATCTTTGAAAATCCCGGCTGGTACACCCAGTATACGCCGTACCAGCCCGAGATTTCTCAGGGGAGATTGGAAGCCCTCCTCAATTTCCAGACCATGGTGATCGATATGACGGGGATGCAGGTGGCGAACGCCTCCCTGCTCGACGAGGGGACGGCTGCGGCCGAAGCAATGGCGATGGTCTACGGCATCGTCAATAAGAACCTGAACGGCGTGCCGCGGAATCGTTTTTTTGTCTCGGAAAAATGTTTTGCCCAAACTATCGATGTCATTAAGACCCGGGCGCGATGTATCGGTATCGAACTTGTCGTTGGCGATCATGAGAAGACGAAATTTGACGGTTCGTATTTTGGCGCGATCGTCCAATATCCTGACGAGCAAGGGGCGGTGGTCGATTATCGGCAGTTCATCGCCGGCGTGCATGAACAGGGGGGCTTAGCCCTTGTTGCAGCCGATCTGCTGAGCCTGGCATTGCTGACGCCGCCGGGTGAATTTGGCGCCGATGTCGTCGTCGGATCGACCCAGCGGTTCGGAGTCCCCATGGGCTATGGCGGGCCGCACGCAGCGTATTTTGCGACGAAGAGCGAGTTCATTCGCCATATGCCCGGTAGGATCATCGGGGTTTCCGTCGATGCGCAGAGCAATAAAGCATACCGCATGACGCTGCAAACCCGCGAGCAGCATATTCGCCGTGAAAAGGCGACGTCGAATATTTGCACCGCCCAGGCGCTTCTTGCGATCATGGCTGGGATGTATGCGGCCTATCACGGTCCGGGGGGCATAAGGAATATCGCGTCCCGGATCCACCTTCTCTCGGAGATCCTGAACAAAGAATTGACGGACCTCGGCTACAGGCAGCTGAACCGCGTCTGGTTTGACACGCTGGCGATCGGGGCGGGGAAACACACCGACGCGATCATGAGCGCGGGAGTCGCCGCCGGTTACAATTTCCGCCGCATCGATGCAACGCATATCGGCATCTCGTTGGACGAGACCACACTGCTCGAAGACGTTGCGGCGGTAAAAGAACTGTTTGCCCACGCCAATCATGCGCCTCATTCGCATGGCGATATCGGCAAAAAGTATTCTTCACTGGAAATCGAGTATCCTGAACCTTTTGCCCGGACAACTCCGTATCTCCTGCATCCGATTTTTTCAATGCACCACTCCGAGTCGGAGATGATGCGGTACATCAAGGGTCTCGAGAACAAGGATCTCTCGCTTACACATTCGATGATTCCCCTCGGCTCGTGCACGATGAAACTCAACGCGGCGACGGAGCTCATGCCGGTGAGCTGGCCGGAGTTCGCAGGGCTTCATCCGTTTGCCCCGCTCAATCAAGCGGAGGGATATCAGCAGATTTTCAAAGAACTTGAATCGGCCCTGTGCACGATCACGGGATTGTCGTCGGCTTCGCTCCAGCCGAATTCCGGAGCGCAGGGAGAGTTTACCGGGCTCCTCGTCATTCGTGCATACCATGCCGAGCGGGGAGAAGGAGGCAGGAACATCGCACTGATTCCCTCGTCGGCCCACGGCACGAATCCTGCCAGCGCCGCTATGGCGGGACTGAAAGTCGTTGTTGTAGGATGCGATGATGCCGGGAACGTTGAAGTCGCCGACCTGCGCGCCAAGGCAGTCCAATACAAAGAGACGCTTGCCGCGCTGATGCTGACCTATCCGTCAACGCATGGTGTCTTTGAGGAACGGGTGAAGGAAATTTGCAGCATCGTCCATGAGAACGGCGGTCAGGTGTACATGGACGGCGCTAACCTCAATGCACAAGTCGGCGTGACGAGTCCGGCGGCGATCGGAGCGGACGTGTGCCACATCAACCTCCATAAGACCTTCAGCATTCCGCACGGCGGCGGCGGGCCGGGAATGGGACCGATTTGCGTTGCAAAGCATCTCGCTCCGTTCCTGCCGGGGCATCCCGTGGTAAGGACTGGCGGAGAGAAAGCGCTTCATGCAGTGTCGTCGGCGCCATGGTCGAGTGCAAGCATCCTGCTCATTTCGTACGCCTATATCAAAATGCTCGGAGCCGAAGGAGTACGGGAAGCAACACGGTACGCGATCCTCAACGCAAATTATCTGAAAGCCAAGCTTGAGCCGCACTTCCGCATTCTCTACCAGGGGAGCCGCGGGAGAGTCGCTCACGAGTTCATCATCGACATGAAAGAGTTCAAGGAGAAATGCCGCATCGACGTGGAAGATATTTCAAAGAGGCTGATGGATTACGGCTTCCACGCTCCGACCGTTTCCTTTCCCGTCCACGATACGCTGATGGTCGAACCGACCGAGAGCGAGTCGAAGGCGGAGCTTGACAGGTTTGCCGATGCGCTTATCGCCATCAAGAAGGAGATCGAGGAGGTCGCCGCCGGCACCGCGGACCAGGGAGACAATGTCCTGAAGAACGCTCCGCACACGGCGCTGGAGGCCACGAAGACCGAGTGGCGTCATCCATACTCACGTGAGAAGGCAGTCTATCCTGCCGCAGAACTCCGTCACCATAAGTTCTGGCCGAGCGTCGGGAGAATTAACAACACCTACGGCGACAAGAATATCGTTTGCACTTGTCCGCCGATCGAATCGTACGCAGAAGAGCAGGCGCAATGATCACGGATGACACAGGGATCAAATCGATCTTGACATCGGCAAAGACCATCGCCGTCGTCGGCGCCTCCCCGAAACCGTGGCGCGACAGCGGGTCGATCGCGCAGTTTCTCTCGGAGAAGCATTACACCGTCTATCCGGTGAACCCGAAGTACCAAGAGGTGCTCGGCATGAAATGTTACCCGGACCTCACGGCGCTGCCGGAGAAGATCGACATCGTCGATATCTTTCGCGCTTCCAGCGAGGTCGAGCTGGTTGTTGACGAGGCGATTCTTGTCGGCGCAAAATGCGTGTGGATGCAGCTTGGCGTCGTTAACGAACGGGCGGCAGCGAAGGCGGAATCGGCGGGGATCACGGTGATCATGGACCGCTGCATCGCGATCGAATATCGCGCCTTGATGCGCTGATTTTTTTGTCGTATGTTGAAAGTAGACTTGAGAACGCCGCTGTTTCAAGTCTATTTTTTTATCGCCGGTACCTGAATGAAATTCCCCGTTTTGCTTCTTACCGTCATTGCCTGGTTACCGTTCATCGGCCTCGCGCAGGATTCGACGCTAACGGCGCAGGAAGATTTTCCCGATTCGGCTCTTCGCGTCTCGAGCGTGGTCATCGGAGGGAACGAACTCACGAAGGATTTCATCATCGAGCGCGAAATGTCCCTCAAGGTCGGTTCCCTCGTGACGCACGAAGCGGTGGCCTACGACATCAACCGCATCTACAGCCTCGAACTCTTCAATAAAGTCGACATTCACGTCGTCCCGGATTCCACGACGGCAACGCTGATCGTGTACGTCAGCGAACGATGGTATTTTTATCCGTTTCCGATCGCCGGGTTCAAGGATCATGAGTGGACGCATTTTTACTACGGCGCGGGGGTCGTCCATACGAATTTCCGCGGGCGGAACGAGCTTGTGAATACCCAGTTTGCGCTCGGCTACGACCCGTATGTTTCCCTGCAGTATGTCGACCACTCATTCGACCCCGACGATAATCTCTACCTCTCGACCAAGGCCTCGTACTCGATCCAAAAGAACCTCAGCCTCGTGTCTCTCGATTCGGGGCCGAACTTCGATGAAAAATTGATCGACGGACAGGTGGCGTTCGGCAAGCGATTTTCACTTTATACAACGGCTACGATCACGATCGAATATACCAACCTGAGCGTCTCCGACAATCGGGCCGGGCGGACACTCTCTCCAACAGGCACGGACAATTTTTTTTCCTTGCATGCCGACTACGTTTACGATACCCGGGACCTGGGCGAGTACTCGCGGCTCGGCACCCTGGCGACATTCGATATTTCGAAATACGGCGTCGGCAATCAATACGTCGACTACCAGCGATACACCGCTGATGTTCGGCGGTACATACCGGTCTATTATAATTCGTCGTTCGCCTTCCGCCTTTTCGGCAGCATGGTGCAGGGAGGGGACGACCCGAATTACGGACATGTGTTTTTCGGGTACGGCGAGAGGATCCGCGGAAGATTTCAGACGATTGTTGAAGGAGACGACATTCTGGGCGCGAAGGCGGAACTCCGTATCCCGGTTGTTTCTCCCGCCTATCTGCGCGTGGACGAAATTCCGATCGAGCAGTTCCGGGATATTCGGTATGCTCTTTACTTCACAATCTTCGGAGATGCAGGAACGGTGTGGTACAGGAATCAACCGGTGGCGGTGGACAATTTCCTCTCGGGCTTCGGCGCGGGATTGAATTTGCTCTTCTCGTACAGTTTTGTCGGGCGCGTCGAATACGCCTTCGGCGGTCCGGGTTTTCACAACGGACAAGTCATTCTCGATCTCGGCGCCTCTTTGTGAAACAGCCGGAATACTCGTTATTGAAACTATTGTCGCACTAAAAAGGGACAGCTCGTCGTGGCCAAAGAATTTTTTTATACGGAGCCGGCAAACATAGGGGAACACTACCTCACGATCGAAGGAGAAGAATCGAAGCACATCGTCAGAGTGCTGAGAAAGTCCGAGGGCGAATTGCTGTGGGTTGTGGACGGCGTCGACCGGGCCTATGAGGCTGTCATTCGTTCCATTCATCAGCTTTCGATCGAGTGCGAGATCCTCTCGGTCCATGAACGGCTCAACGAACCGGGAATCGAGGTGACGCTGGCCGTTGCCGTTCTTAAAAATCCTTCGCGGATGGAATGGCTGGTTGAAAAGGGGACCGAACTCGGCATCCGCAGGTTCATTCCGGTCTCGACCTCGCGCACCGTCGCCCATTCTTCCAGGGAAGATCGGTGGAAGAAGATCGCGCTGGCGGCCATGAAGCAATCGGGGCGCAGTTACCTTCCGCAAATGTACCCCCTCACGGATATGGAATCCGTCCTTCGTCATGCAAGCGTGTTCGATCTGAAGATCATTCCGTACGAGCAGACCGACGAGGTTCTCTTTATTACGGAAGCTCTTCGCCACAGGCCGAAGCCGACGTCGGCCCTGATCGTGATCGGTCCCGAAGGAGGCTTTACGGAGGAAGAGATTCACTTGGCAGAACATGCGGGTTTCGTCCAGGTCTCGCTCGGCAAGCGCCGGCTGCGGACAGAGACCGCCGCCATTGCTGCGGCGACGTGGGTGATCGGGAACTATTGAGGCGTACCTGCCCGAGGGTGCAACCGGGTCCCTCAAAACCCCATGGCCACCCCTGCCGTAATGCCGGTATCATACGGCAACATCGTCGACCTGAATAATTTCATTTCAAAGAACCCGATTTCCAGATACCCCTGCTTATCGAATGAAAAACCGACGGTCTCGCGTAGAATCGGCCCGAAGAAGAACGAGGTTTCCATTCCATTGGCGTTGTGGACCGTTTCGTCGCCGCCTGTCAAGGCTGCGGTCCCGCCGACGAACGGAGATACCGGCCGGTCGCTAGTAAGCCACCTGAACCCGATATGGCCTCCAAAGGTGACCATGGTCCCGTTGATGTTGTTGTCGGTATTGTTGATGCGAAGCACTTCGAAATGGGCGCCATAGCCGAGCATGACCGCCGAGCTCTCTTTCAGACCGAACGAATTGTATGCGAAGCGGTACCCCGCTTGAATTTTCCCGCCGCGGAAATACATGAAATCAATGTCCTGACAAACCTCCGTCTTCGATTTGTTATCCTCTCCGATGACGTTCTCTCCAGCATTCGGACGTTGAAGGGCACTCTTTGTAGCAGCGTTCGCTGAATCACGAGGAACGGCGCTCCACGGGTAATCCAAGATTTTAGCCCCAGCCGAAAGATCGCGGCTGCAATCGACAATTCCTTTGTAGATCAGCAGTTCAAGGAACTTCGTCACATCATCCCCGGTCCTGACTGTTTCATAAACCCTTACAGTGACGGATTCGGCGGATTCTCTGATGAACCTCCCCTTGAAAATGATCTTTGCATCAAAAATGCCGACGTCAAAATATTGAGAATTATCCTCTCTTACTTCCATGGAGTCGATGAACACCTCGACCGGAACGTTGGCATTCGAAGGGGACGCCGGAAGGAGGGAATCGAGCGCCGCTTTGACGAATTCAGCCACTGGAATAGTGACGCGGTAGGGCACCGTCGTGTTAAAGAGGCCTGTCTCCGCGCTACCGATGGTGTAGGGGTCGACAGCCCGGCGGTCGACGACGGAGGTGACCTTCACGTCCGAGCCGATGATCTTGTTCGATACCAGCTCTTGTCTGGAATAATCCGGGTCGAGGAGAACCTGGCTTTCTCCGCAGCCAATAACCGTGAGCGCGCAGGCGACTGCAACAATGGAAAGAGAATGTTCTCTGATAGTCATCGACGAACTCCTCTGCATTCTTGGGGAGCAAAACCTAACAGAAAATTCGTCGGGAAGCAAACGATTTCTTGCCACCGATATGCGGCGATGGATGAGGCGTCGTCCGAACAGGATGACCGCGGAGAGAAATGAAAAAGGGGGACAAGACAACAAAGCCGATCTCGTTGTCGAGATCGGCCTCTTGTTATGCGGCAGAATTATCGCTTAGGCGGATTTCCGTTCCTCGAAAAGATACTCAGGATCTTTCTTCTTCGCGATCGTATCTTTTGTGATGATGCACTTTGTGATTTCCGGCCGCGAAGGGAGGTAGTACATGATATCGACCATCATCTCTTCGATCACCGCCCTCAACGCCCGGGCGCCGGTTCCGCGCGCCATTGCTTTCTGAACGATCGCTCTCAGCGCCCCTTCCTCGAATTCCAGCTCTACTCCTTCATACTTGAACAGCTTCTGGAACTGCTTCACCAGCGCGTTCTTCGGCTCGACGAGGATGTTCATCAACGCATCTTCCGAGAGAGAATGGAGGGACGAGATCACCGGAAGCCTGCCGATGAACTCGGGAATGAGACCGTACTTCAGCAGGTCGTCCGGCTCGACTTGCTTCAAATATTCGTCGGTGCTGTAATCTTTTTTCCCCCTCAGGTCGGCGTCGAAACCCATCGGATTCTGGCTGACGCGTTTCGCGATGATCTTATCGAGTCCTTCAAACGCGCCGCCGCAGATGAAGAGAATATTCTTCGTGTTGACGTTGATGAGGCTCTGTTCGGGATGCTTGCGTCCCCCTTTCGGCGGTACGCCGGCAATGGTTCCCTCGAGGATCTTCAGCAGCGCCTGCTGCACTCCCTCGCCCGAAACATCCCGGGTGATCGACGCGCTGTCGCTCTTCCGCGAGATCTTGTCGATCTCGTCGATGTAGACGATGCCCCGTTCGGCGCGCTCGACATTGTATTCGGCATTTTGCAAAAGATAGACAAGAATGGTCTCGACGTCGTCGCCGACATATCCCGCTTCGGTCAAGGTCGTCGCATCGGCGATGGCAAACGGAACATCGAGAATTCGTGCTAACGTCTGCGCCAGAAGCGTCTTACCGGTTCCTGTCGGACCGATCAGGAGAATGTTGCTCTTCTCAATTTCGACATCGTCGAGGGCCTGAAGGTGGTCTTGTGAATCGATCCGCTTGTAATGGTTGTACACGGCGACCGAAAGAGTTTTCTTCGCCTGGTCCTGGCCGATGACGTATTGGTCGAGCGCCTCTTTCAGCTGCTCGGGGGTCAGCCCGGACTTTCCTTTTCCCTTCTTCTTCGGGAAAGCGGCCATGTTGTTCCGGATGATGTCCACCGAGCTCGAAACGCAATGGTCGCAGATATAGACATCCGGACCGGCGATGATGCTGGAAACTTCCTCAGGCCCGCGTCCGCAGAACGAACAGCGGATCTTTTCGTCTCCTTTTGGTTTTTGACTCATCGAACTATCCCGAAAATGACGCTGTGAGAATTATTTTTCTTTCTTCGGCTCGGCCGTCCGCTTCGTCAGCACGGCGTCGATGATGCCGTAGGCCTTTGCTTCTTCGGCCGAGAGGTACTTGTCCCGGTCGGTGTCGCGGTTCACGTCTTCGATCGACTTTCCCGAATGATGAGAGATGATCTCGTTCAACCGGATCTTCGTCGCAAGAATTTCGTCCACCTGAATGCTGATGTCCGACGCCGTTCCCTGCACGCCTCCCCACGGCTGATGGATCATGATCCGCGAGTTGGGAAGGGCCTTCCGTTTCCCCTTCGTGCCGGCGAGCAGAAGCACGGCCCCCATGCTTGCGGCCATGCCGACGCACATCGTCGAGACATCCGGACGAACATACTGCATCGTATCGTAAATTGCAAGTCCGGCGGTAACGCTCCCTCCGGGGCTGTTGATGTAGAGGTGAATGTCCTTTTCCGGATCCTCGGCTTCCAGGAAGATCATCTGGGCAACGATCAAACTTGCCACAGCGTCGTCAATGGCGCTTCCGACGAAGATGATCCGTTCCTTGAGCAGTCGGGAGAAAATATCGAACGCGCGCTCGCCGCGGCTGGTCTGTTCGACGACCATCGGAACGAGCTGGTTATAGACATCATGCGGTCCTTGAGAATAGAGCATTTCGCAAAAAATCCTTTCTGGATAAATGAGCGGAGTTATGACAATAGCTTTGTTGTGTCGTCTGTAACAGTTTCCTTGACCGCAGAGTTCTGCTTCAGGAAGGCGATCAGCTTATCGTTGAGGATACGGTCGCCGGCCGTTTCAGACGTCTTGTAAAAATTCATGAGTCGCTCTTTGTCGATGTTCAGCTTTTTCGATTCTTCTTCGGCAAGGGTCTCGACATCGGCGTCTTCGACCTTGATATTCTCCTTCGCGAGGATCTGCTCGCGGATCAGCGCCCACTTTGCCTGCCAGACCGCCGTCGGCCGCGCCGCTTCGCGGTATTTCTGTTCGTCGAACCCGCGCGGCAGCTGTTTGCTCTTCTGCTGGTTCTTCAATTCGTCGATGTAGGAATCGGTGAAGCTCTTGACCAGCGCCTCGGGGACCGCAAATTCGTGTCTGCGGACGATCTCGTTCGTCAGGTCGTCGACCATCCGTTTGTCCGTCCGGTCGTTCCAATACCGCTCAAGGTCCGCCCTCAGTTCCTTGCGGAATTCCGCAGCGTTCGAATATTTTTCTTTCGTAATCTTTTTGACGAGCTCGTCGTTGAAGTCGGGATGGATCACCTTCTCGACCTTTTTCACGGTCATCTGCATGTGCACTTTGTGCGTGTGGTCATCATGCTTATGTTCGAAGCTCACCTTATACACGCCGCCGACCTCCGCCGATCTCAGGGCGTCCTTTATCTCCTGCTCGGTCGAAGGCTCGTTCAGGTAGATCCGCATCCCGTCCCGCTTTTGTCCGATGAGCGGCGTTCCGGTTTCATCCGTGTCCTGAAGGTCCGCGGTCACGACGTATTCCGGGCCGTCCACCTTTTTCGCTTCTTCAAAGGTCGCGTTGATGTGCTGCAGCCGTTTTATTTCCGACTCTACTTCCTCGTCCTTGACCGGATGGACGTACTTCTCGACAGGAATGCTCTTATAATCCTTTAGAGTAATAGACGGTTTAACCTCGTATTTTATTGTAAATGAAAAGGGCTCTCCCCGCTTGTATTTCATGTCGACTATCGTCGGCGTGCCGATCGGCTGGATCTTCTTCTCCTCGATCGTCTTTTTGAACGATTCGTTTGCGATATCGTCCAGCGCATCGGCCTCGACGCTTTCTCCGTAGTATTTTTTGATGAGGGAAATTGGGACCTTCCCTTTGCGGAACCCCTTGATCTCGATCGACGGCGCCGCTTTTTTATATGCCGCCTCGAAATGAGGGGCAAGTTCTTCCGGCGAAAGGCTGATGGCGATTTCCTGGTCGCATTCTGTCACTGTTTTTAATGATACTTCCACTCAAATACTCCTTTGCTGTAGGGAATCGAACTTCTCCGTTCCCGATAATTCGCGATAATTTTACTTAAAATACGAAACATTGCCCGGAAAATCAATAAAAGGATTGGGGGGCAGTGTTGCAGTTCCACGGTAGGAGCGTTTGGCAAGGGTTCTTCCGTTCCCAATCTCCCACTGGGAACGGGGTGAAACCACCAGCCGAAAGACATGGCGCCGGTGCCGCTCCCAAACTCAGGATGGGAGCGAGAGGGGAGATTCTCGAACCGCATCACCGCCGATTGCGACTCATATTTATGAAATTTCAAAAAATGTTCTTACATTAATCACTCAAAAAGCCTCATCGGTTTAACAGCACTATCGACCACATCAGGATAGAGATGAACCCGGAAGTAAGCAGATTCGCACAGGCCCTTTTTGATTCCTATGAAAGCTACAGCGTCAACGAAATTACGTCGAAACGGCTGAAGCATGGTGCACTGATCCCCCTTCTCAATTCGCTCCGGGCGCCGATGCAAGGGATTCTTGCGATCGATCAGATCGGAAAATCTTCCGAAGGGAGATCGATCAACCTGCTGACCATCGGTTCCGGCAAAAAGAAAATTTTCATGTGGTCGCAAATGCATGGCGATGAGCCGACGGCGACGGTGGGGATTCTCGATATGCTGTCGTACATAGGCAGGAATAAAAACTCCGCGGAAGTCAAAAAGATACTGGAAGAGACGACGCTCCTTATTATTCCGATGCTGAACCCCGACGGGGCCGAGCGTTTCCAGCGACGGAGCGTCCACGGCATCGACATCAACCGGGATGCGCTGCAGCTGCAGACGGCTGAGGCGAGGCTTTTAAAACAGATGCGCGATAAATATTCCCCCGAATTCGGGTTCAATCTTCACGACCAGGAACCGCGCTATACCGTCGGCTCGACCGGAAAAGTCGCCACCATCGCCCTTCTCGCTCCGACATACGATCATGCCAAAAGCGAGAATGCAGTACGGATCCGGGCGAAAAAGGTCGCGGCGCGTCTGACGGATATTTTTTCCCGTTTTATCGACGGGCACGTATCGCGCTACGATGATTCATTCGAGCCGCGCGCGTTCGGCGATAATATCCAAAAATGGGGGACGAGCACCGTGCTGATCGAATCGGGAGGGGCAAAGGGAGACCCTGAAAAAATGTCCATCAGAAAATTGAACTGCGTCGCCCTTCTCGCGATATGTTATTCCATCGCAAGCGGTGAGTACGAGCAGGCCGACGTTGCTCATTACGAAGAACTCCCCGAGAACACGAAAAGTCTTTGCGACACGATCATCAGCGGAATTACACTGACATTCGGAGAGGGTATCGCCTCCGTTATCGTCGACATCGGCGTGAACACGGAAGAATCTGCGGGACAGGACGGCGTCGTACGTCAGAAGCACAAGGTCGTCGACATCGGCGACCTGAGCAACTATTCGTCGTTTCGGCTGATCGATGCCAAAGGGAGGTCGATCAAGGGGAGTGAAGTCGCTATGGACAGGGAAGTGGATCTGGAAAAACTGCTCAGAGAATTTGACCGCGTGTACTGATGTCGCCGCGCAGGCGAAAGGTCACAATGGGGATGATGGTTGTTCAGGAAATTTTCCGGGGGAGACGAACGGAAAGAGTTTTCCAGATCTCATCCTGAACGATCTCTGCGGGGAGCGAGCCGTCGATCAGCTGGATGCGCTTCGGCTCTTCTTTTGCAAGCTCGAGATACCCCTGGCGGATCTTTTCATAAAATTCCCTCCCGCTGCTTTCCATCCTGTCGATCGCAACCCCGCTCTTGTGCCGCCGTTCGATGATTTCGTCGATCGGAACGTCGATCAGGAAGGTGATCTCCGGGAGCAGTCCGAAGGTCGCCACCGCGTTGATCGTTTTGACCGCTCCGAGTCTCAGACCTCTTCCGTACCCCTGATACGCCGTCGTCGAATCCACGTAGCGGTCGCAGATCACGATCTTTCCGTCGAGAAGAGCGGGCTTGATCACCTGGTTGACAAGCTGCGCGCGGGCCGCCGAAAAGAGGAAGAGTTCGGTGATCTGGCTCATGCCGAGATTTTTCTTATCTAATAGGATTTCCCGGATGCGCTCCGAGATCTCGGTCCCCCCGGGCTCCCGGAAAAATTCGACGATATAGCTCTGGCTCCGCAGCTTGTCAACAAGAAGCGCCGCCTGCGTCGTTTTCCCCGAACCGTCTAATCCTTCAAACGAGATGAACATTCAATGACCTTGCGTTGGCTGAACCATGGTACTTAATTTAGGCCGATTTTGCAAGGAAGGAAAGCATGCGTCTAGCCGGCCCGGCGTTGACACTGCGATGCATATTTAGTATACTTGTCCCCAAGGAATCCCCAGCCAAGGTTTAATTACCTAGTTTTGAATCCTACGAATCGGAGGAAGTATGGATGAAATGAATACGACGCCCGCTGCACAAAAAGAGAGTTCGGAGATGTCACATTCCGATAAAGTGATGAATGTTTTTTCCGCCCCCGGCGAATTGTTCGACTATGTTGCAAAAAGCGAGAAACAAACATCGAACTGGTCGCTCCCTTTCATTTTTACGGTCATCGTCAGTATTATCTTTGTCTTGGTGGCGTTCTCCCAAGCGCCGATCCAAGATCAGATGCGCGATCAGCAGGACAAGGCGTTTCAGAAACGGGTCGAGAGCGGCAAGATGACGCAGGAGCAGGTTGATCAGGCCATGACGATGGTCCCGAAACCCGGGTCGCCGTTATTTATGATCACCGGCTCGGTCGGTGCAGCATTCATCATGGCGTTCATGTTGTTCGGTTTATCTCTGGTCTTTTGGTTGACGGGAAAATGGGTGTTCAAATCATCGGCGACGTACGCAAAAACTCTCGAGGTCACCGGTCTCTCGATGTATATTTTTGTGCTCGGGTCGATTATAACATTGCTCCTCGCGGTCGCAATGGGATCGCTCTATGCCACGCCGAGCCTGGCGCTGGCAGTTTCTCAATACGATCCGTCGAATACCGTCCATAAGCTGTTGAGCGCGATCAGTGTGTTCAATTTTTGGTTCCTGTTTGTCGTAGCGGTCGGGCTGGGGAAATTGTTCTCCGTGTCGACGGGGAAGGCTCTTGGGGCGGTGGGAGTGCTGTGGGGGATCTGGACGGCGGCGACCGTGCTGGTCAATTTCGGAGGATGAGCAATTACATGATTCCCTGCGGATCGACGTCGACGGTAAATTGAACCGTCCGTCGGATTTCCGCCGACGATGAGATTTCCTGAACGACCCGGGTGACGGCATTCCTGATGGAGGCCCCTCCCGGGTCGTTTGCTTTGACGGCCTTTGCAAGGATCTGCCAGCGGTAGTTGTTCTTTATTTTTGAGATGACCGCAGCTGCCGGACCTAAAATGATCCCGTTGCGGGAACGCTGGCTCAAGCGTCTCGAAAATGTTTCGGCGGCACGCTGAACATTCCTTTCGTCGGTTCCTTTGCATTCGATAAGGATCAGCCGGGCAAACGGCGGGTACACCGCCGACTGGCGGTAGTGCAGTTCCTCTCTATAAAATCCGTCATAGTTATGGTCGAGCACATATTTCAGGCCGTAATGGCCCGTCTGATAACTTTGGATGACGACCTCACCCTTCAACGAACTCCGCCCGGCTCTGCCTGCAACTTGGGTGAGCAACTGGAATGTTCGTTCCGCTGAGCGAAAATCGGGGAGCATCATTTGCGTGTCCGCAGAAATAACGCCGACGAGCGTGACCCGCGGGAAGTCCAGCCCCTTCGCGACCATCTGTGTTCCCAAAAGAATATCTGCCTCCCCCCGTCCGAATTCCTGGAGAATTTTGTCGTGCGCCCCTCTCCGCGTCGTCGTATCCAGGTCCATCCGCAGCACTTTTGCCTGCGGAAATAATGCTGCCAGATCCTGTTCGACTCTTTGCGTTCCGAAGCCCTGGAGTTTCAATTGAGTTCCTCGGCACTCCGGACAGTCGGCCGGCATCGGTCTTACGGAACCGCAATAGTGGCAGCGGAGATGCTTCTTGGCAAGGTGGTAGGTGAGCGTCACGTCGCACCGGTCGCACCGCTCCACGTGTCCGCAGTCGAGGCATTCCATGAACGGAGCGAATCCGCGGCGGTTCTGAAGCAGGATCATCCCTTCACCTTTGCGTAGCCTGTCCCGGATCTTCTCTTCCAGCAGGGAGGAGATTGAGTGGAATCCCTTTTCGAACGCTTTTTTGCCGAGATGCTTTGCCTCGTTCTTCATCTCTGCATACCGGAGTTTCCTGTCCTCCGCCATATTGACCAGGGTGATGGAAGGAAGCACGGCATCGTCGATCCGCTCGGGGAGTTCGAGGAGCGTATATTTTTTTGTCTGCGCATTGTAAAACGACTCCACGGAAGGCGTCGCCGAGCCGAGCACGACGGCCGCGCCGATCTGACTCCCCCGTATGACGGCGACGTCGCGTGCATTGTACCGGGGGGTTGAGTCGAATTGTTTGTACGACGCTTCATGTTCTTCATCGACGACGATAAGGCCGAGGTTTGCGAGCGGGGCGAAGATCGCCGAACGCGGACCGATGACAATGCTGTATTTTCCGCTCTTGCAAAACCGCCAGGCATCGTACCGCTCGCCGTCCGACATGCGGCTGTGCATCACCGCAACGGAGTTCCCGAAGTGCAGTCTGAATCTTCTGACCATCTGGGGCGTCAACGAAATTTCGGGAACGAGAACGATAGCGGTCTTCCCCCTCGCCATCGCCTCGCGTATCGCCTCGATGTATACCTGCGTTTTCCCGCTTCCGGTGATGCCGTGAAGTAAGAAGGTCTTTGCGGTTCCTTCCTTCATCGAGGCGCCGATCTCGTGAAGAGCCCGTGATTGATAAGGGGTGAGCTGCTCGGTCCTGACGGGAGAAATAGTCTCATCGGGAAGATACTCTACGAACCGCTCAACTTCACGCGGAACGATATCGACGATATTCTTCTTCACCAGTCCTTTTACTGAAGACAGCGAGGCCCCCGTTTCTTTGAGGAGCGATCGGAGCGGAAACGGTTCGCTTGTCAAACGGCCAATTCGCGACAGAAGTTTCTGCTGCAGTGTGCCGTGCGGCAGGAAGCCTTCAGGAATATTTTTTTTGAGAACAAACTTTTCGATTTTGGCTTTTGCCCTCGGCTCAGGGATCTCGTCGATGATCTCGATGATGCCGGCTTCGGACAACCCCGACACCGCGGAGTAAATGCCCTTGATCTTGGTCCTTTTTTGAAGCTGAGCGATGGAAAGCGGTGTTCCTGCCGCGAGGGCGCCGGCGACCTTCGCCTGCTGCGGCGCGGCTTTCTCCAGCCGGGCGAGTTCCTCGGAAGCGAGCGGGCGCTTCAACGAGACCAGCCTCCGGTTTTCTACAGCAATTCCCTGAGGAAGGAATGCTTTGAACACTTCTCCGATCGGGGCGGCATAATAGTCGGCGATCCATCGCCCGAGGTCTAATAATTCGGGAGAAAGTGCAGGGCTTCCATCGAGGAGGTCGTGGATCGGTTTGAGAGGGGCGACAGTTGTCGTCGGCGGGAATCCTACAACGATCCCGGAGATTGTCTTCGAGCCGAACGGTACAAGCACCCGGCTCCCCGCACCGACGTGCGGCGCAAATTCGCGCGGTACGAGATACGTGAACGTCTGATAGAGCGGAACGGGAAGGGCAACGTCGGCAAGAATTTGTTTCATGGCGCCACAATGGAAGGAAGATCGACGCCTACGAAAGCTCAGCTTCGATTTGTTTATAGACCTCGAGCAGAGGGATCTTTTTCTCGAGCGCGATCCGTTTGCATTCCTCGAATTCAGGGGAGAGCCGTTCTGAACCGTCGACGCGGATGACCTTCACGCTCACCTCTCCGAAGGAGGTCTTCACGCTCTTGGCGGAACGCTGAAGCTTGCGCCGCTCGACCGGCTGGATCCGGACGCCGAGGGTGGTCGTTTCTGCGAAGATCACTTTTAAGACGGCGTCGAGTTTCCCCCTGTTGACCAGGGCGGAGAGAAGAATTCCGGGCCTCCCTTTTTTCATCACAACCGGGATCAAGTACGCATCGTGTGCCCCGTCGGCAAGGAGCCGCTCAAGAACGAACGGGAAAATTTCGGGGTTCATATTGTCGATGTTCGTTTCGACCGTTACCAGTTCATCATGGTCGTGCCCACCGGCAAGTTCGCCGACAAAGACGCGGAGCAAGTTGGGAATTTGGGGAATGTCGCGCGTTCCGGTCCCGTAGCCGATGGATCGGACGTTGAATTGTTCCATCGACAGCACCCCGCTCGACAGCGCTTTGATGATGCCAGCTCCCGTGGGAGTTGTCAGCTCGAAAGGAACATCGGTCAAGACCGTCGGATAGTCTTTGAGGATCTCGATCGTCGCCGGGGTCGGGTTGGGCATTTTCCCATGCTGGGTATCGACGAATCCGCCGCTCCCGAGCTTGACCGGAGAAGAATAGACCGCGTCAATACCGAAATATTCGAGGCAGATCGCGGCGCCCACGATATCGACGATGGAATCGACCGCCCCGACCTCATGAAAATGTATTTTCTCGACCGTCGTGCCGTGGATCCTGGCTTCGGCTTCCCCGATGATGGTAAAAATCCTTGACGCCCGTTCTTTGATCCTCGGAGCCAGGGCTGATTTTTCGATGAGCGAGAGAATGTCCTTTAAGCTCCGTGAATGGTGCGTGTGCGCATGCTCCTCGCGATGATGAGAATGCGCATCGCCGGCGTGATGGTGATGATGCGCGTGAGCTTCGGGCTCGGCATCCTCCCCCTGAAGAAGGACATTCAGTTTTACCGCGGTGATCGCATTTCGCTGCATCGTCTCTTGTCCGAGCGAATATCCGTCGACCGGGAGCTTCAGCAATTCCTTACGTAGAATGTCGAGCGGGAATCCTGCGTGGATGAAGGCGCCGAGCGTCATATCTCCGCTGATGCCGCCAATAATATCAAAGTAAGCGATGTTCATGGACTCGCCGAAGTGTTCGATGCTTTCAATTAATATAATAATTTTTTTGATGAAGGCGAACTGCCGGCGGGGGAAGCGCCCGATTCTTTGTTATCTACCTTGGAGGGAGCAGAGGGAGAAGGTACTTCAGAAACCGATCGGTCGCGCCGAGATTTTCCTCGACCAATTGCCGCGCTTTTTTCCCGCTTTCTTTTCTATCCGCTTCATTGTCCAGCAGGGTTCGGAGAGTGCGGTACAGGTCTTTTTCATCTCCGACAACAAATCCTCCTCCTTGTTCGGCAAGCGCAACGGCTTCCTGCGAATTGGTATGCCTCGGCCCGTAAATAACCGGGAGTGAGAATGCCGCCGGCTCGAGCACGTTGTGCACGCCCTGGCGGAAGCTTCCGCCGACATACGCCACATGGCCGTATTTATAGAGAGGAACGAGGATCCCCACGCTGTCGACCAGAATGACCTTTTCCCCCGCGTATTGATTCATCGCCGAAAACCGGATGAAGGATGTCTTACCTTCCAGATGGTATTCGACCTGCTCGAGGTGTTCCACCGTCGGTTCGTGAGGGACGATGATCGTGAGGAGATTTGGCATCCTCTTTTGGATTTTGAAAAGAACGGGAATGACCACGCTGTCGTCGGCTTCCCAGCTTTGACCGACGATGAATATCCGTTTTCCCCTGGTTATCTTATTGGGCAGGATTTGTTTTTTGGCTGCGTCGTCTCTCCGGATCTTCACCTGGTCAAAACGGGTATCCCCGATCGTCTCGATCACCGGTTTCGTCAGATGGAAGTCGGCGAACGAAGCTTTGTCGGAATCGGAAACGGTGAGGATGGATGAAAAGGAGTCGTATAAGGCTCTGTGAAACTGCCGCAGAAAAAGGATCTTGCGCGGCGAATCCTTTTTCATTGTCGCATTGGCGATCATGATCGGGATTTTTCGCTCGCGCAGGGCCCAGGTGAGGTTCGGCCAGACGTCGTAGCGGACCATGATCACCGCTGCCGGCCGGATGACGTCGACGAAGTCGTTGACCTGCCGCTCCGAATCGAAGGGGAGATACGAAATGATATCTGCGAGTTTGTAGGATTGAGAATGCTCGTAGCCGGAAGGGGAAAAAAAGGTCGCGACGATGCTGATGTCGGGGCGCAATCGCTTGATCGCCGCAATGATAGGCTTGGCCTGCTCGAACTCTCCGAGCGAAGACGAATGGAACCACAGCCGATGGCGCGCGGGAGCACTGTCAATTCTTTCCCGTACTTTGCCGACGAGCCCTTGTCGTCCTTCAATCCCTCTGCGGATCTTTTTGTTGAAGAATCCGGCGGCCTGGAAGAAGCACCACATCAACGGGACGATGAACGCATTATAGAATAATTTCCAAGCCATACTCATCATGGACACTGAAGAATTGCAGGTCAAATATAGTTAGGTGGTCTTACTAGTGCAACGAAAAACCGGCGGAATAATTTTGGCGGCCGTTGGTTGATTCTCGCAGGGGAGTTCGGTATATTATATTTCCTAATGAATACACTGGAATGCGCGCTATTATACCTGTCGCAGGCGTCGGAAGCCGGCTGCGGCCCCATACATACACGATACCGAAGGTCCTGCTCAATGTGGCGGGAAAGCCGATCATCGGCCACATCATGGACAAGATCATTGCCGGCGGGTTCGATTCCGCGACGGTGATCGTCGGGTATCTTGGTGACAAGGTCAAAGAGTACATCACCGAAAACTATTCGATCAGCGTCGATTTTGTCGAACAGGAAGAACGGTTAGGATTGGGGCATGCGATCTATCTTTCCCGCCACACGATCTCAAAAGACCCGATCCTGATCATTCTCGGTGATACGGTGTTCGATGTCAATCTTTTGGCGATGACCAAAGGAGAATATTCGACCATCGGTGTGAAGGAGGTCCAGGACCCCCGGAGGTTCGGCGTCGCCGAAACGGCAAACGGATTTATTACCAAGCTCATTGAAAAACCCGAGCACCCGACGAGCAATCTTGCCATCGTCGGTCTCTACTTCATCCGGCATCCCGACGTTTTGCTCGACTGCCTCAAGAAGATGATCAAAGGGGATATCCGGACGAAAGGGGAGTACCAGCTCACCGACGGGCTCCAGCTCATGATCGAACGCGGCGAAAAGATCAAAACCTTCACGATCGACGGGTGGTATGATTGCGGAAAACCGGAAACGCTCCTCGAAACCAACAGACATTTATTGCATCAAAATTCGACCAAGACGATCCCGCGGGACGTCGTTGTGATCCCCCCGGTCTTTATTTCGCCGAGATCGACGGTGAAAAATTCTGTCATCGGTCCGAACACGACGATCGCCGCCGGGGCGACGGTTGAAAATTCCGTGGTGAGGAATTCCATCATCAGCGAGGATGCGAATGTTCAAAGCGCGCTGCTCGAGGAGTCGATCATCGGCAGCAATGCGATCGTCAAGGGAGGGTACAAGAAGATCAATATCGGGGATTCATCCGAACTCGAGTTCTATTAAAAGCCATCCATTTATCTGCCACCCATTGTAAGGAGCAAAAAATCGATGAGGTACCTTTTTACGTCCGAATCCGTTTCCGAAGGACATCCGGATAAGGTCTGTGACGCGATCTCCGATGCCGTCCTGGATGCGTTATTGAGACAGGACAAATATTCGCGTGTGGCGTGCGAATGTTTTGTGACGACCGGCCTTGTGATGATCGGAGGCGAGATAACGACGAACGCGTATGTTGATTTCCAGACCGTGGCGCGCGAAACCGTGCGCGAGATCGGCTACACGAAGGCGGAGTATAAATTCGATGCGGACTCCTGCTCCGTCATCTCGAGCATTCATTCGCAGTCGGCGGACATCGCACGCGGCGTGAACACCGGCGGCGCCGGCGACCAGGGAATGATGTTCGGCTACGCCAACAATGAGACCCCCGAGTTCATGCCGATGCCGATCATGTTCGCCCACAAGCTCGTCCACCGTCTTGCCGAAATCCGAAAGAAAAATCTCCGCCTGATGCCGTACCTCCGCCCCGACGCAAAGTCGCAGGTGACGATAGAATACAACGGCGGTACCCCGGTTCGCGTCGACACCGTGGTCATCTCGACCCAGCACGATGCCGACGCTTCGCAGAAACGGATCCGCGAAGACGTCATCCATCACGTCGTCGAAAAAGTGATCCCCGAGCATCTCCTTGACAAGAAAACGAAATACTACGTCAACCCGACCGGGCGGTTTGAGATCGGCGGACCGCACGGCGACAGCGGACTGACGGGGAGAAAAATCATCGTCGACACGTACGGCGGACGCGCACCTCACGGCGGCGGAGCGTTCTCCGGAAAGGATCCATCCAAGGTCGACAGAAGCGCTGCCTATGCGGCGCGGCATCTCGCAAAGAATATCGTTGCCGCAGGGCTGGCGTCCGAATGCCAGATCCAGGTTGCGTACGCCATCGGCGTCGCGGAACCGGTGTCGATCTACGTGAACACGTTCGGCACGGGGAAGATCCCTGACACCGAAATCTCGCGCATCCTGAAAAATGAAATCGACATGACCCCCAGAGGGATCATCGACCGGCTTAATCTTCTCCGCCCGATCTACAGAAAGACCGCCTCATACGGTCATTTCGGGCGCAGCGAAAAGGAATTCAGCTGGGAAGCGACCGACCTCGTCCCCATGCTGAAACGCTCCGTAAAATAATCAGTCAATTGAACGATCAACTACATTCCAGGATTTTGGAGAACGAATGAACGAGAAAAAAGGACAGTATAAAGTCAGGGATCTGAAACTTGCGGCAGAAGGGCACAAGCTCATCGAATGGGCCGAATCACGCATGCCGGTGCTGATGGCGCTGCGCGAAAAATACAAAGCGTCGAAGCCGCTGAAAGGATTCCGCATTGCGGGATGCCTCCATGTCACCAAAGAGACGGCAGTGCTCGTGAAAACATTTGTCGAAGCCGGCGCTCGCGTGAGCTGGAGCGGCTGCAACCCGCTTTCGACCAACGATGCCGTTGCCGCCGCACTCGCGGATGACGGCGTCTCGATCTTTGCCTGGCACGGAATGAACGTAAAGGAATTTTATTGGTGCATCGACGAGACGTTGAAATTCAGGCCGAACCTGACGCTCGACGACGGCGCCGATCTGATCTTTACTGTCCACAACAAGCATCAGGAATTGATTCCCGACATTATCGGCGGGACGGAAGAAACGACGACCGGCGTTCACCGGCTGCGGGCGATGGCGAAAGACGGGGCGCTCAAATATCCGGTGATCGCGGTGAACGACGCCGAAACAAAATGGGACTTCGACAACGTCTACGGAACCGGTCAGTCGACGATCGACGGCGTCATCCGGGCAACGAGTGTGCTCATCGCCGGGAAGAACGTCGTCATTGCCGGGTACGGACACTGCGGGCGGGGTGTTGCGATGCGCGCGAAGGGGCTGGGAGCGAACGTGATCGTCACCGAGGTGAAGGCGACCGCAGCCCTCAAGGCAACGCTCGAAGGATTCCGCGTCATGACGATGGACCAGGCGGCGAAGATCGGCGATGTGTTCATTACCGCGACCGGAGTGAAGGACATCATCGTTGACCGTCATTTCAAACTGCTCAAGGACGGCGCGATCATCTGCAACACCGGACATTATGACTGCGAGATCAATCTGGTCGATCTGAAAAAGCAGACGAAGAGCGTCCGTGAGATCCGGCCGAACAATGAAGAGTATGTCACCAAGGACGGCCGCCGCATTTATGTGCTCGCCCAAGGCCGGCTCGTGAACCTGGCGGCAGCCGAAGGACATCCTTCCGAAGTGATGGATATGTCCTTTGCCAATCAGTTCATGTCGCAGCTCAGGCTCGCCGAGGTTTTCAAGAAAGGAAAGAAATACGAGAACAAGGTCTACGACATCTCCGTTGAACAGGATCAGGAAATCGCCGGGGTGAAGCTGTCAACCCAGGGGATCAAAATCGACGCACTGACGCCGGACCAGAAACGTTATATGGACGACTACAGCGCCGGAACGTAAGCCGATCGATCGTTCTCAAGAACAGGGTTTCATCAGGATTGGTGAAACCCTGTTCGTTTTATGGAACGTACTCTTCCCCTTCTTCGTTATTCTATTGCCCCCTCACAACAAGAAAGGAATGCTGATCCATGAAGAAGAAATTTCTGTTGCCGGTCGTGATGATCTTGGCTGCGGCGAGTTTTTGTTTTTCACAAGAGGCTCCGACGGAGGCGAACACTATGAAAAGCGACACAAGCGTCTACAATTTTAGGATGAAGACGATCGACGGGAAGGATAAATCTCTTTCCGATTACAAAGGGGATGTTCTGTTGATCGTCAATGTCGCCTCCTTCTGCGGGAATACCCCTCAGTACAAGAACCTTGAAAGCCTTTACGAGTCCTACAAAGACAAGGGATTCAAAATTCTTGCTTTTCCTGCCAACAACTTCGGCGCTCAGGAACCCGGAACGAACGACGAAATCAAGACCTTCTGCGACAATACCTATCATGTGACGTTCGACCTCTTCTCAAAGATCAGCGTAAAGGGAGACGACCAGCATCCGTTATACCATTATCTGACGACGGGCACCGACTTCAAAGGGGATATCGGATGGAACTTTGCGAAATTCCTCGTCGACCGCCATGGCAAAGTGGTAGCCCGTTACGCCCCGAAGAAGATCCCCACCGACGACGACGTCGTTTCGATGATCAAGGAATTGATCGCTCAAAAATAAATTGCAGGACCCGCCGGAGCCGGAAGGGCTCCGGCGGGTCTCACGATCAAACCCCGCCGATGCCGCAGTCCGTTGCCAACATCCTAATCTCATTTGCCGTGAATCCGGAAGCCATCTCAAACCCTCGTCCGTTTCGTTGATTGTCGTTCCATTTATCGCTATATTTTTTCAGAAATTTATTTTTGAAAAATATGGTACGGCTGGTCGATCTTCGTTCATCACGCAAAAATGTCCGGTTTCAGCGCACAGCTTCCCGCGATTCCTCGGCAAATGTTGAGACAACGGTAAACGCCATCATTCGCCGGGTGCAGCGTCGGGGAGATGCTGCGCTCCGTTTTTATTCGAAGAAATTCGAGGGTGCAGAGTTGCGCTCATTCTCTGTCTCCGAAAGGGAAATTCTTAAAGCCCGCAAAAACGCCGATCCCAAATTTGTTCGGCTTCTTGCCGAGGCCGAAGAGAAGATCCGTAAATTCCATCTTCGCCAGCGCCGTGCATCGTGGAAAATCGATGAGAAGTTCGGATCCGACCTTCGGCAGCGCTACCTTCCCGTTGACCGGGTCGGCGTGTATGTCCCCGGAGGGAAGGCCGCGTATCCTTCCACGGTGCTGATGAACGTGATCCCGGCGCAGGTCGCTGGCGTGGAAGATATCATCCTCGTCTCCCCTCCGGACGGCAGCGGGAACGTCAATGCCGATGTCCTGACAGCAGCCGCTATTCTCGGCGTCAAAAAGATCTTCCGCGTCGGCGGCGCACAGGCGATCGCCGCTCTTGCGTACGGCACCGAGACTATCCCGGCCGTTGACGTCATTGTCGGCCCCGGGAATATTTTTGTCGCGACGGCAAAAAAAATGCTCTTTGGACAGGTGGGCATCGACAGCATCGCCGGTCCCAGCGAAATTGTCGTTCTTGCTGACGACGGCGCATCCGGCGAATTCGTCGCCGCGGATATGGCAGCCCAGGCGGAACACGACGAATCTGCTTCTTCAATTCTTGTGACAACAAGCCCCCGCCTCGCCGGAGAGGTACAAAAGGCGTTGAAGGACCTTTTGCTCATCCTCCCGAGAAAAGGGGTCATTGCCCCGTCGTTGAACGACCATGGAGCGATTTTCCTTGTCCGGGATCTGCGGCAGGGGGCAGAAGTCGTCAACCGGCTCGCCCCCGAACACCTGGAGATCATTACGAAAAGCAACGAGGCGGTCCTGAAACAAATACGGAATGCCGGCTCCATCTTCCTTGGAAATTATTCTCCCGTCGCTCTCGGCGATTATTTTGCAGGGCCGAATCATGTCCTTCCGACAAGCGGCACGGCTCGTTTCTTTTCCCCTCTTTCGGTCGATACATTTATGAAGAGATCGAGCGTCATCAAGTACTCCCGCCGCGCAATGGAATCTGCCAGCGAAAAAATAGCGCGCTTCGCCGAGCATGAGGGATTGACGGCGCATGCCCTGTCGGTCCGTCTGCGTGCAAGGAGCAAAGGACGATGAGTTTTATCGACAACATTAAACGAAGCGTCCGAGCGCTCGAGACATATACGGTGAAGGGAAAGGCGCCGCAGCCCGGGCTGATCAAGCTCAATCAGAATGAAAATCCGTTCGACGTTCCCGTTGACATCAAGCGCGAGCTTGTCGATGAGTTCCTGAAAAATCCGTGGAACCGCTATCCCGAGGTTTTTCCCGGCGAGCTGCTGCAGGCATTGTCGTCCCACGCTGGACATCCGATGGAAGGAATTATTGCCGGCAACGGGTCGAACGAGCTGATGTATACCGTCCTGATGGCGACCGTCACGCGGGGCACCAAAGTGCTGATCCCATCCCCTTCGTTCTTTCTATATGAAAAGGCGGTCAAGGTGTTTGACGGCGAGGTCATTCCTGTGATGATGAACGGCGACTTGTCGTTCAACGCCGAAAAAATTCTACACGTTGCGAAGAAAGAACAACCGGCGGTCATCGTCCTCGTGTCGCCGAACAGCCCGACCGGCCAGTCTGTCCCGATCGATGACGTGGAAAAAATCTTGGCCGGCACCGCTTCTCTCGTCCTCGTCGACGAAGCGTACATAGAATTTTCGGACAAGGGGAGCGTTCAATCGCTGATCAACAAATACGACCGGCTGATCGTCCTCAGGACGTTCTCAAAAGCGTTCAGCATGGCGGGGCTTCGCATCGGCTACCTTCTTGCGCAGCCGCCTCTTTGTGCCGAATTGCTCAAGCCAAAAATTCCGTTTACCGTCAATGCTTTTTCGGCGTCGGTTGCGATCAGGCTCATGGGGAGAAAATGCGTGATCGATGAGCGGATCGCTTTCATCAAGAATCAGAAGCGGATTTTATTCGATGCGCTTCGGTCGTTAAAAGGGGTCGAGGCGTTTCCGTCGGACACGAATTTTCTTATCTTTAGGACACCGCACGATGCCGGCACACTGTTCCAACAGCTCCTTCAGCGCAACATTCTTGTCCGCGATGTCAGTTCGTATCCGATGTTGGAACGGACTCTTCGTGTCAATGCCGGTACAGAAAGTGAAAACAGGTCGTTTCTTTCCGTTCTCAATGAACTTCTGTAACTACTTCTCATAGCCATGAAAATTTTAGCCTTCGTTAACCACGTCCCCGATACCGAGACGAAAGTCAACATCGCCGGCGATGGAAAGAGCATCGATCACGCCGGGGTGAACTTCATGCTCAATCCGTACGACGAATATGCGGTGGAGGAAGCGTTGAAGCTGCGTGAAAAATTCACGGGGGAAGTTGTCGTCGTTTCTGTCGGCGGCGACGCGCACAAAGAGGCGCTCCGCAAATCGCTCGCGATGGGCTGCGATAAGGCGGTCCTGTTGAAGGATGTGTCGGTGCGCGATTCGTTCGGCGTAGCGCGCGCTCTTGCTGATTATGCGAAAGAATATTCGCCGGATCTTATCGTGTGCGGAAAGCAATCGATCGATTACGACGATGCGCAGGTCGGGGGTATTGTCGCCGAGATGCTCGGGATGCCGTCGGTTTCGGTCGTGGTGAAGTTGGAGATCGCAGGGAATATTGTAACGGTTGAACGGGAGATCGAAGGAGGACTCGAAGTCGTCCAGGCGAAACTCCCGCTCGTTGTGACTGCCCAAAAAGGATTGAACCAGCCCCGCTATCCTTCATTGAAAGGTATTATGGAGGCGAAGCGGAAGCAGATCGAGGAGCGAACGGTCAGCCCCGTCGATCCGAAGGTCGAGGTTCTCGGAATGAAAAAGCCGGCGGCAAAAGCCCCGGGGAAAATCGTTGGGACGGACGCATCGGCAGTTCCGGAGCTGGTAAGGCTCCTGCACGAAGAAGCAAAGGTCATTTGACGGATTGACAAGGGAAAAAAATGAAGATCATAGCATTTGCAGAACAGCGGGGCAACCGTTTCAAGAAGACAGCGTTTGAAGTCGTTGGCGCCGCCAGAACTGCCGCGGACCGGCTTTCGGCAGAGGTCGTAGCCCTCGTTGTCGGCGGAAACGTGGCCCCGATCGCGGGCGAAGTCGGAAGTTACGGCGCGGCGAAAGCGATCGTCGTTGAAGATCGCCGCCTTGAGAATTATTCCGTTACGGCGTACGCAAAGATCGCTGCCGAAATCGTCCGCCAGGAATCGGCGGAGATAGTTTTTTTTCCGGCAAGCGCCCTTGGCAAGGATCTCGCTCCCCGTGTCTCGGTAAAATTGGATGCAGGACTGGCGTCGGAATGCACGGCGCTCCGCGTTGAGGGCGGCGATCTCGTCGCCACCCGTCCCGTCTATGCCGGCAAGGGCATGGTCGAGGTCCGCGTGAAATCACCGGTCAAATTATTCTCGCTCCGGCCGAACGTCTTTTCTGCCGGAACCCCGTCGGGGGCGTCCGCTGTCGTCGAGAAGAGGACCGTCCCTCTTTCGGACGATGACTTTGGTGCCGTCGTCAAAGAGGTCAAAACGGTAAGCGGAAAAAAAGATGTCGCGGAAGCCGACATCATCGTGTCGGGGGGACGCGGCTTGAAGGGTCCGGAGAATTTTTCCATGATCGAAGAACTTGCGTCGACGCTGAACGCGGCGGTTGGCGCTTCCCGCGCCGTTGTCGATGCGGGATGGCGTCCGCATGACGAACAGGTCGGCCAGACCGGCAAGACGGTGGCTCCCTCGCTCTATGTCGCGGTCGGAATTTCGGGAGCCGTGCAGCATCTCGCGGGAATGTCGTCGTCGAAGTATATCGTTGCGATCAACAAGGACAAAGACGCGCCGATCTTTTCGATCGCGGACTACGGCATTGTCGGCGATGCCTTCGAAATTGTTCCAGCACTTATCACAGAACTGAAAAAAGGGAAAGAAAAATAAGAGGCAAATGTGACGCAGCGAGTTGCTATTCAAAAGGTTTTTTTATATACTCGCTTTAGGAAGAGAAATTTTTTCAGCAGAGGATGTACCGTGGAGAAAGTTCAGGTTGACATTCTGGGATTATCGACGAGCCCGTCCAGCGGCGGAGCATATGCGTTGATCCTGAAAGAGATGAACGGCAACAGGCGTTTGCCGATCATCATCGGGGCGTTCGAAGCGCAATCGATTGCGCTGGAGATGGAAGGGATCAAGCCGCCGCGGCCGCTGACGCACGACCTGATGAAGAACATCATCGATACGTTCGGGGTGTCGCTGCAGGATGTCACGATCAATGAATTGCGGGACGGAACGTTCTACGCAAAGATCACCATCGAAGGGGTCAGCGACAGCCAGGAGGTCGATTCCCGCCCGAGTGATGCCATTGCTCTCGCCGTGCGGTACGGTGTGCCGATCTTTGTCGCTGAAGAAGTGCTGAACGAGGCGGGCATTGTTGCCGAAGGGGAAGAAGAGGAGGCGGGCGCCGAACCGAAGGCCGAGCCCCCCGCGGCCATCAAGAAACACACCTCAAAACTGGAGCAACTCCAGACCTCGCTCCATGAAGCGATCGAGAAAGAAGAGTACGAAAAAGCGGCCAAGCTTCGGGACGATATCCGGAAGCTGACGATGGGAGATTGACCCCCGGCTTTCATCGACCGACGACAAGTTCCCTCATTTCCCTTACCGCACGTTCCAATCCGACAAACATCGAGCGCGAAATGATCGCGTGTCCGATGCTCATTTCATCGATGGAGGGAATGGCGGCGACCGGCTGCACGTTCACGTAATTCAAGCCGTGGCCGGCGTTGACGCCTAAATCCAATGTCTTCCCGTACTCGGCGATCTCTCTCACTTTTTGCAAAAGTTTGTCCTGAACCGCCGCCGAGCGGGCTTCGGCGTATTCCCCGGTATGGATCTCGATCATGTCAGCGCCGAGTTCCTTCGACGCATCGACCTGTTTTTTGACCGGGTCGACGAACAGGCTGACGAGGATCTTCTTTTCGTGCATCCTCCGGATCGTCTTGCCTATCTTCGCCTTATGGCGGACAACATCCAGCCCCCCTTCGGTGGTCAGCTCCTGCCGCTTTTCGGGGACAAGGGTCACAAGGTCGGGAACAATTTTGAGGGCGATGGCAATGATCTCTTCCGTTGCGGCCATCTCCAGGTCTAATTTTGTCCTGAGTGACTTTCGCAGCCGAACGACGTCGCCGTCGTTGATATGGCGCCGGTCTTCGCGCAAATGGCAGACGATGCCGTCCGCGCCGGCAAGCTCGCACACGGCCGCCGCGTCGACGGGGTCCGGTTCCTTCCCGCCGCGCGCTTCACGGACGGTTGCGATATGGTCGATATTGATCGAAAGCTTCATTGTCCCTTTTAGTTGATTGAAGTTACTAAGAAAATAAACGAAATTCACTGACGAATCACAAGGGATGAGGGTGCAGATGAAAGGGATACTTTGAACCGGCATGTGCTGGTTTGAAGGGGCACATAAGATTCCCTCATAAATGTCATTCGTGGTCGCAAGGAACGCTTCTTCTGGATGGCACTGACTCACTTTCAGTCCCTGTCATTCTGAGGAGCGAAGCGACGAAGAATCTATGACGCTACGGCCCGGTAACCCGCAGCTTCTTCTGAAAGCACTTTCTGCCATAACGATAGTGCAGTGTCATAGATCCTTCGACTCGTCCTGAGAAGCGGATTCGCTCAGGATGACACGGACTCGGCTTCCGTTCTTGTCCCCCTGACCGCCGAGGTCGTTAAGAACTCTCGCTGGCACATGAGGACACTCCCCGCCGAATCGCAACTTTTTGAGAGGCATTCCGTATCCCATAGCGAAGCATTCCGGCATATTCCTGATGAGGTGCCCATGAAAAGACTCTTACCGTTTCTTGCCATCTTCCTGTTATCCCCTGCTTTATCGATCGCCCAAACGGACCACCGGTCCTATCTCTTTGCGAAAGACGCCATGGACAGTCTGTCCAATGACGACCGCATCGGCTCGTTTGTCGACGACCTGCTCCAGAAAATTGAATCCGACGTTCAGGCCATGGTCCGCGACCGGGACAGGGAGCGCGATGACGGGAATGATTCTGCGGCGGTCTACCGCCGCTATCGTTCAATGGAGAGCGCAGTGACCTTCTCCGGCAACACGAGCATCGATCCGAGCGATACGATCGACGGAAACGTGGTGGTGAAAGGAGGGACGCTTACCGTCTACGGACTTATTCACGGCGACGCGCTGGCCATCAACGGCGATGTTATCGTCAAGGACGGCGGCAGGATCACGGGGAACGTCCGCTCGATCAACGGCACAGTAACGAAAGAAGGAAAAGGAGTCGTGGAAGGTTACAGCGAAGAGACCTCGTCGGCGCGCGACGCTGTGTACATGCGGCCGGGATATGAACCGAGCCGCTCGCACAAATTCAATCAGCTCTGGCTCGACGAAAATCAATTCCCCGATCATTTTCTTTTTCGTTATGACAGGGTGGATGGGTTGTTCCTCGGACTGGGAAGCGAGAAGAAATTTTATTGGGATGGCAGCAAAGTCATTTCCGGATTTGGTTCTGCCGGTTATGCCTTCAAAATTCACCGGTGGCGTCTTAATTTAGGACTGGACAGGCAGTTTGCGGCAGAGAATGCACTCTATGAAGTCGGCGCCGAAGGGCACAGCATCACCGACACAAAAGATGAATGGATCATGAAACTTTGGGAGAACAACATCACTTCCATTCTCTGGCATGAAGACTACCGCGATTATTTTACGCGCGAAGGATTCTCGGTAAACGCGGCGCGGTATACCAAGACCGAGGACATCTCCTCGCAGCTCCGCGTCGAGTACCGTGTTGACGACTATTCTTCGCTTTCGAAAGAAACGGACTGGTCCGTCTTCAGACCGAGTCATAGTTTTCGCGACAATCCGGCGGTTGCCGAGGGAACAATGCACAGTATTCTCGGCACTGCAGGACTAAGTACGCTTGAGGGGCATGGCCGCAGGATGTCCGGCTGGAATATTTTTGCAAGCCTGGAACGCGCCGGCGATCAGTTCGGCGGCGACTTTATGTTCACGGAAGCGGTCGTCGACGTCCGCCGTTTTCAGCCCCTTTCGGAGTACGACAAGATCAACGTGCGGGTCCGCGCCGGTTCGCTGGAAGGAGATTACCTTCCTCAAAAGTCGTTTGAGATCGGAGGAGCGAACACGCTTCCGGCATACAGCTTCAAGGAATTTGCCGGCAACAGAATGCTGCTGGGGAACTTCGAATACGTGTTGAGCGGCAGGCTGATGGAGGATGAATTCTTCTGGCCGGCGAGCCTGAACATCATCGCTTTTGCCGATGCAGGAGCAGCCTCGCTGGTCCCGACAACGAAGTCAATCGCCGACGGTTTTTCTACCATCAATGAAACGACGATCAAATCTGACCTTGGGTTCGGGTTAGGCTGGCACGACGAGAGCTGGCGGCTGGGGTTTGCATGGCGCACCGACGTCAAAGCTCCTGTCAGCGTTTTTCTCCGCCTGAACAGCCCATTCTGAGAAGCAGCGGCAGTTGGTCGGACAAAAAAACTCAGCCCCGCCGGCTGAGTTTTTTATTTTCTCACGACGTATTGCAGGAGCTCCGGATCCTGTTGAACGATCTTGATGTTTTTCGGTGTGGTAACAGTGGGACGAAGCGAGCCGGTCGTATCCAGCAGAATGGATTTGTAGTCGATGTACGATGAAAAATCCTTTTGCTCCACCGCTGCGATCTCTTCAATTCCCCCCCGCACGATGATGTCGATCTTCGGAGGGATGAGGACGACCACGCGGTTGCCGGGGACGTCGTTCACTTCGACGGGGATTCCCTTAAAGCTCTTCTCGGCGATCGGCTGCACGTCGATCTGAATATTGACGGTGGAGGGGGAGGGGACGATGCTGAATGCCAGCGTGTCCGAAACTCCGACCCGGGCGTTGACACCGTTCTTCAGGTCCGCGAACGTCAATTGGTCGGTTCGCCACCGGTCGATCTTATCGAGAAGGCCTTTGGCGCCAGAGAGGGAGACGCTGTCGGGGCTGGATTTAATTTCCCCAACGATTCCATATCCTTCATGAAAACTCATTGCCACGACCGGCTCGACGGGGACAACCTTTTTGATCTTTTCGTCAAGCAGCACGGCGATGGTATCGGGCTTGACTTCAAGCGTGCGCACTCTCTGAGGCATTTTCAGCCGGACGATCAGATCCTTATTCGTCACAAAGTTGTATTTATTCGAGATGTCGGAGACGTCGAGCACATAACGTACGTCCGGGACAAAGTACATTCCGGCGAGCTGCCAGCCCGTGGCGCGAACCTTGACGCTGACAAAAGAGGGGACCGGTTTTGCGAGCGCTTTGTTCGGCTTGATATTTTCCAGAATGAGGGGGACGGAAACGACGGTCTGGTATTCATACCCCATATTCACCGAAAGCCAGAGCGCTGCCGCAAACAGTGTGGAAAAAAATGCAATATGAAAGTTCTTGTTCTTCATTAAGGAGGCAGCAGAAATAAAAAATCCATCTTCGACGAGCGGCAGCATGAAGATGGAGCAAGATCGGCACCTTATACGGCGTTATTAATCACGAAACTTCGCCTTCATCAAATGGTCAAGTAGCTGTTCTTTGTTTGCCATGGAGATCTCTCTTCCGTAGATCGGCAAACCCTTGAAGCTTCGGGCATAGGAGCGAAGCTCGTGGACGGTCATGGCTTTGAGCTCGGCGAGATAGGCTTCCCGTTCGGTCGACTGAGGGGGAGAAAAGGCAACGTCCTCATCCTCCTCAACAAGCGGTTGTTCTGAAGGCACAGAAGGGGGAGCCTCGCCGTGGAGCAAAAGGGCGATTTCTTCTTCGGTGAGAATGGATTTAGCGAACACCAATGATTCCACCCCGTCGGCAGGACGGGGAATTACATGAGAAGAGATCAGCTGTCCGACGCGCTTTGCAGCCTCTGCCCCCGCCTCTACCGCAGACCGGACTGCCGCGGTGTCGCCGATAATTTTAATTGTGATCATGGCAGGGTCGGTTCGTTCCTTTCCCAGCAGGCGTACATTCGAAGTCTTAACCATTGCGTCCGCCGCTTCGATCGCCGCCACAAGGCCTTTCGTTTCCACCATGCCGAAAGCAAAGTCCATCATCTGCGTACTCGACTCTAATCGGAAAAGAACCGCTATTTTACTGCCGGTCGTTTAGGAAGGATCATTTCAACATCGCTGTGCGGCCGCGGAATGACATGTACCGAAACCAGCTCGCCGACCCTCTGCGCTGCCGCTGCTCCGGCATCGGTTGCGGCTTTCACTGCTCCCACATCGCCCCGGACCATGACGGTAACATATCCTCCGCCGATTTGCTCCTTGCCGATCAGTGTAACCTTGGCTGCTTTCACCATTGCATCCGCCGCTTCAATCGATCCGACAAGTCCTTTTGTTTCAACCATTCCGAGGGCATCGAGTGAATTGTCTGACATGTACGTCTCCTGCTATTGTAGTTGAACTGTTGATTGCCTAGCAAAGTGGGGGAAATATAAATAAGAATGAAGTGAGAGTCAAACCGATCGCAGCGTGTGCTCCCGGTCTGCAGGGGAGCAAAAGGCGAATCGTTAGATTGGCTTTTTCGTTGCAAGGGCGATAATTGATAGTCCGAAAGGCAAGGTCGCTGTTCGCAAGAGGAATCGCTCGAAGCCGAAGATTTCCTTCAGGAGGAAGTTGATCGGGCCAGGAGGGATGTCGAGGGTAACATCGTTCTTAGCCTTGAAGAACCTTTCTGCTCCTCGGCCGACAAGCGCTGTGGGGAACAAAAGCGTATTATAGTATGAAATGCGTTTGATCGTGAAACCGCTTCCTTCCAAGACATTTCGCAGCTGCGATTTGACATAACGGCGTTTGTGGTGATTCAGATCGTCATGGCTGCTCCAAAGAAATTGGTAGGCAGGAACGGTCACTAGGATGTTCCCCTCTGGTTTGATCAGCTCATGTGCCTGCTTCAACACCCCTTTATCATCGTCGATATGTTCGATGACATCCAGGAGTGTGACCAGGTCGAACCGGAGGTCGCGGCGGGGAAAAGTGTCGAGCGTGCAGCAGAAGGCGTTTGCAAGCCCCCGCTTATGGCAGAAGTCGATTGCGAGGGGGGACATGTCGGTTCCGTAAGCATCGCATTGTGCTTGGAACATCGCGAGGATCGCTCCCGTACCACAGCCGACATCGAGCACTCTTGAATGTGAAGAAAGAGGCACATTGCGCCGGACAATGTCGGAGACAATACTCTGACGGGCTGTAAACCACCAGTGCGTTGTCTCAACTTCAAAGAATTTTTTATAGAGTTGATCTTCCATCGATAAGTACCTTCAATCTGCTACGCCGGAAGTGCGATGAATGAGAAGATCACTGGCTTTCCTGCCTCAGCGTGCCATGTGAAGTGGATGATCACCGATGATTCTTTGATGCCGTATGACCGTGATATCCATCCTTGTTCGGTTGTCAAGTGTACGCTGGGTGGGAAGAGGCAGTGAGCGATCGTCCGATTATTCAAAACGATGTCAGCGTTCCCCTCTTTTGCTGATACTGTTATTCCGTGCTCAAGATGAAAATATGAATGAACTTCAGGAACATTCTTTGTAAAGCTTTCTTCGACGGCAAAAAGATGATGGTCCGGCTCATACCGGATACTACGCTTATAGAGGTCGGCAAACGGTCCATCGAAGCCGCATTCGACCCGAATCTCTTTCCGGGTTTGCATGGATCCTATAATCCTGCCGTTCAGACTTCTTTTCCACCCAAACCAGCGCTTTGACTCGAAAAAATCCGAGGCCGGCGAGATTGTGACATTGTGGGCTCTCGCCGACCGGAGGTAATCACGCTCCTGATCGTTTCCAACGTAAATGGAGGTTCCTGTTTCTGCTATTATAGAACATCCATTCAAATAAATGACCGGAGAAAATAAATCATTATGGCTGTGTGATGAAAAGCCATTCCCCCCCATTCCAAATTCACCCGCACGGAAGAAACAATACTCTCCGTAATGTTGATTTTTGATGACGACGTGACCGCTCCGAGGGAATATCGTTCCCGATTCCGACGGTACGACCGAACGATTCTTTCCTTTTCCCTCCCATTCGGAGGAGGAAAGCAGCCAATAGGCTTCTTCGTTGAAAAAGGATTCGTCGGAAAATGCTTCGTTTTTGAAGAGCGCGCCACCAGCAGCGATCAATCCGCGTACGTCCCAAAAATTTACTGAGGGTGAAAGGGAGAATCCCCTTCCGTTGTCGAAGTCGCCGTATCGGGGGAGAAGGGAATCGGGTGTACGTATCGCGAAAAGATAGCCGATCATTTTTTCGAGCCGCCCCTTATAGTCTTCCGAAAAGGGATGGCCCGATCTTACAGCTCGAATGAACGACAGCAAAAAGAAGTCGACATTGAAGCGGTGGTATGATGACGATTCTTCTTTTGATATTCCGTCATCAAAGACCTGACGGAGAATTTCTTCTTCAAGGATCCTTTGTGCTCTATGCCCCCATCGGTCGGACTCGTCGAAACGAAACGAGCATGCGGCAATAAACAGCCCGGCGGCTTCTCCGATCAGATGATTCGTGGGGACTATTTTGTCCAGCGACAAATGGTACGAGAGGAATGTCAATTGCTCCCAGACACTATTGAGTATTGTCGTTCGGACAGTTTTCGGCAGATGATCTTCAATAAATTGGAAAGCCAACGTCCACGAGATCAATCGAACGCCGATTTCAAGCGGACTCGCCCAATTGATGCCGATGGTACAGGGGTTTTCCTCGATCCAGTTCAGCCACTGGGCAACCAACTCGTCCAGATATGCCCGGTCGCCTGAAAGATAGAACGCCTGCCCCAACGTAACAAAATATTGATGGCGGCTCAATTCCCACACAAGCTTAACGTCTCCCGGAGCCCCCTCAGAGTATATCGAGATCTCTCTGTAAACTCTTTTCTCCCACTCTTTCATCGAATCCGGGTCCCGGTGCCAATTCACATTTCGGTCAAACCGGATTGACCGTCCCAGGAACTCGAATTGGCGGGCCCGATAGGATTGAGCCGCGGCAAGGAGAGACGCAAACGCGCCTGGAAAGGCCGACCTGAACCGGGCTCCGGCTTCTTGTTCCAGAGGAAGCGTTCCGTTGAATGAAATTGAAGCGAGGGATTGTTTGCAGCCGAGGCGCAGCGTTTTGTTGCGGTGTCGTTCCGCAGCCGCCCGATATGCCTTCAATGCAACGATGGAGAGGAATCGAACAGGCCCAGCCGTTCGAATTCCAAGAGTGCAGAATTTTATGATATTCACCGCAATATCGCGCAGGGAGGATTGGGAAAAAGTTTGTCCGCCATAGCCCGCATGGGAGGGTTATGACCGCAGCATCAATTTCTTCATCGTGGTCAGGCCGTCGGTCAGAGAGCGGGCCGGTGTCCAGCCGGTCTCTGAACGGATCTTTCCGATGTCAAGGACATTATACGGGACGTCGAACGTCCGCTCATTGTCATACGCAACCCGGCAGGAGACCGCAAACGTTGTTTGAATCAAATTGACAATTTCGTTCAAAGAAGTTCCGGTGCCTGTTCCGACGTTGAACACTCCCCGCATCGAGGTTTTTTTCACCGCGGCTGCAACCGCGGCGGCCAGGTCCTCTTCATACAAATAATCCCTGACAGCTGATCCGTTTCCCCAAATAGTGATCTCTTCTCCTTTTAACGCTTTGTTCAAAAAAACGCCGACGGCTCCTTGGGGACGGAGCGGATGCTGGCTCGGTCCGTACGGGTTAGCGAACCGGAGGATCACGTAGGGAAGGGCGTAGTTGAACGAGAACAATTTGATAAATTTTTCGACGGTCAATTTTGAGATTCCGTACGCCGAGATCGGCTCCGTTGGAGCGTCTTCAGAAATCGGTCGATGCGCTGCGGAAGCGCCGTACACCGTTCCCCCGGACGACGCGAAAATGATCCTAGTCGACTTATTCTCTTTAAGCAATTCGAGCAAACGGACGGTCGGGAGGACGTTTGTCTCGACATCGTACTTGATGTCGTTCATCGATGTTTGCGGAATCGTGGTACCGATGAAATGAAGGACTGTCGTAGCTCCTTCGAGCGCCTGCTTCAAATCGCCGAGGTTGGAAAAATCGCCGAATTGCAGGTCGATCTTATCGATGACGGACCTGATGCGGTAGGTGTCCTGTCCCTCTTTATCGAAGACTCGGACATCCATTCCTTCTTCGACCAGCCGTCGCGTAACGACGGATCCGAGGAAGCCGCAACCCCCCAGGACCAGGGCAATATTATTTCTTTTTGGCGGCACCGCGAGTGGTCCCTTTTTTGGTTTCGCGAATAATAAATTTGGGGGAACTGTTGGAGTTCATCAGGATTCTCCCGGTGTATTCGCCGATGAGCCCGAGAAAAACGATCTGCATTCCGCCGATCACCAGTACCACGACCATGAGCGATGTCCATCCTTGCACAGGAATATTGTACATGATCTTTTGAGCTACGACGATCGCTGCTCCTATCAAACCGGCAAGAGCGCTGACTAGCCCGAGCATGGAGGCGATCTGAAGGGGCTTGATCGAAAAATTGACGAGAAGGTTGAGGCCGTGATTGATCAACCGAAGGACCGTATAGTGCGATTGAAAGTCGGACCGGTCGTTTCTGACGGTCACCCCGCCGATGTTCGTCGTCGTCCAGCTGATGAGTCCGTCGATGTAGGTATACGACGAATTGTATTTGACTATTTCATCCGCAACCCATTTCTTCATCACGCGGAAACTGCTGAAATTGCCGTTCAGCGCCGTCGTGAGGATCTTTCGGGAAATCCATTTGCTGAAGTCCGAGGTCATGTTCCGGAATAGGTTGTGTGCGCGCTCTTCCGGGAGCCCGTAGACAACGTCGAAACCTTCGTCAAGTTTCTTGATCATGCCGGGGATCTCTTCTGGAGGATTCTGCAGATCCTGGTCCAGGGTAACCACAATGTCGCCATGGGCGCACGAAAGTCCCGCCAGCGTTGCATTGTGCTGGCCGAAGTTCCGGCTGAGCTGGACGGCGCAGATGTTCCGATCCCGCGTCTGAAGTTTGGTGAGGACGGAGAAACTGTTGTCCGTGCTTCCATCATCGACAAAGATTATTTCATAATGGCCGAGCGACGATGCAACGGGAAGCAGCCGTTGATACAGACGCTCAACCATGAGGGCGCCGTTGTAGACAGGGATGACAAACGTAGTCATGAGCATTCTGGGAAAGGAATAAAGATAAGGAACGGTACCAAGATAGCGAAGATGCATGTGTGATTCAACTGGAGGGCCTCCTACCAATGCAGATGATAGACGCGCAATTTTCCGTAGCAATTTTCGGGAAGCTCTGCGACCAGCGTTCCGCGCTGCTTGACGATCTCTTCTGCCTGGTCGCGGACGGATCTCCAAAAATCCTTTCCCCACGTTTCCGCGTCTCCAGTAATCATATACTCCGGCTTGAATCTTTCGACCTCCCGCAAATAGGTATACTGGCAGCGGAACGGCTGGTGCTGGAACCCGAACCAGAAGGTGATTGACCCCCACACGCGCGCATTCTGCGGGATCGCGGATTGAAGACGTCCGATCGTTTCGGAATATGAGCAAGATCTATGCTGCCACAACAAGCTTGCGTCGCCGGCGAGCTGGTTCAGAGAGAGAATGATGAAAAGCGCCCCTGCGAGCGATTCCTTCCAATACCGCGAACGGAAAACCCGTCGGAATCTTCCCGGAAGCGCTTGCAGTTCCCCAAGGTTCTCATCGATGCCTCCTGCCGCGATGATACACAGCAGGGGCAGAACCGAGGTTGAATAAAGCACCGTTTTGCTTGAGATGAAAAAGAAAGAGCACAACGCTTCAACGCCGAGAACGATGGCAAGAGTACGTAACGGTTTTTTTCTGGACAACATAGCATACCCCCATCCGGCGGCGAAGGCCAGGACGATCGGAGCTCTGTACGGAAATCGCATATATTCGAGGACGCGTCCCCATTCGCCGGCAAGGCTGTTGGATAGCCAATGGGATTGTCCAAGCGCTCCGGTTCGGTTGTCGAGCTGAAGGTAAAATGTTGCAAATGAATTTTGTGCATCGTTGACGGCCACGTACGCAAGATAAGGAAAAACGCCGGCAGCAACGCCTGCGGCAACAAACCAGGCGCCTCGCGAGGTGAACGTGCGCGCTCTGTACGTCAGAAGCAGAACGACGGAGAGTGCGATCAAATGAAGGAGCGCGTTAGGGTGGGTCCAGAGAGCGATGCCGGAGAGCAACCCCGACCAGAAGAAATTCCTCGATCGTCCGGTTTCAATGCCGGAAAAAAAGAAGAGGAGCGAAAACAGTTCGAGGGTGGCAAGATAGATTTCGGGACGGATGGTTCGATACACGAAGAACATCATCGTTTCGATCAGCGTGAACCACACCGCCACTAGCGCCGCCCGTTGTGAAAAGAATTTTTTCGTGAAGAGATATACCCCGGCGATCAACAATGCCCCGCAGGCAACGGACACGACTCTCCCCTGCGCCGGTCCAACGCCGAAGAGAGCGTAGGAGGGGGCCAGGGCAAGGCTCAAGAAGAGGCGCGGCTGAAGCAAAATCTTGTCGAACGCGATGTAGTTCTCAAGGACCGGATTGTACATCTTTCCCTCATGGATAAGCGTCGATGCGGTGATCGATTCCCACGGCTCATCGACCCATACGCGCGGATAGTTATCCAGCATGAATGTCGAGAGCAGAACATAGAACACCATAAGGAGGAGAAACGATCTGTGTTCCGCCGCATTCGCTTTGAGCGTCGCAAGAAGGCTATTCGACATCGAAAACTCTCATCCACATTTCGAGGTTGAGGATCTGCCACAATACGGGGTAGGCAATCGACGGCGGATCGCTGTGAAGCCGTTTCTGGAGTCCGGGCTGATCGAAGAATCGCCGTGAGCGAAGGGGCTCGTCCCTAAGGAAGGAGCGAATTGCGGGGAGCAGGCCCACCATCCATTCGTTTTGCGGGGTCACGAAGCCCATTTTATCTTTGCGCCACTGAATTTCTTTCGGCAATATCCCTTCCCCGGCGGATCTCAGCGGATACTTCGACCAGCCGTTGTGAATTTTGTACGAAACGGGAATGCTCATCCCGTATTCGACAACGCGGTAGTCGACGAAGGGGACGCGCGCTTCGATCGAAAATGCCATTGAGTTCCGGTCCTCGTAATGAAGGAGCTGCTGGAGGTTGAAAGCTGTTTCTTCCTGGAGCAGGCGCGCCTGAAGATTGTCATTCCGTTTTTCGACCACCGTTGATTTCTTTCCGTGGATGGATGAGAATTCCGGATCCATCAGGGCGATACCGGGGACGATCTGTTGATATGCCGACAAAGGAAGAAAATCCCTGCCGGTCTTCCCAAGCAATGCAACGAGTTGCCGATATACCGGCAGATTTGTGACGGACCTAGTTCCGGCCAATTCGTTTAGAAGAGCGCCGAGACGGGCGCGGCGAAGGAGCTGTGAGTGGTAGATCGGTGTGTGCCATGCATAACCGCCGAGCAGCTCGTCCCCCCCCTGGCCGTCCAACAACACCGTCACCTTGTGCTCCGACGCAAGGCGCATCACGTTCCACTGCGCGTAGACGGACGTCGAATTGAACGGTTCATCCTGATGGTAGACGACCTTTCGCAGTTCTTCCCACAGCAGCTTCCCATCCGGCCGGACGAAATGCGGTTCGGCGTTTGTGCGGGCGATGACTCGGTCGACAAACGGCTTCTCGCTCAATGCGGCATTGTCGTAGACTGCCGTGAACGTTTTCTGGTGTTCGCCGATGAGCGACCGGTCGATAACACCGTTCTTGAACATCAGTTCGTTCGCGATGCAGACAATAGTGGAAGAATCGAGCCCACCGCTCAGGCAGCTTCCCAGCGGCACATCGGTGCGCAGCCGGAGCTTGATTGAATCATACAGCAGCTCCTTGAATTGTTCCGCAAATTTTTTATTGTGCGATTCGTCGTAACTGCCGGGCTCGTCATTGCACGCCAACGTATAATACCGGTTGACCGTAAATCGACCCGAGGCATCGGCGATGAGATAGTGGGAGGGGGGGAGCTGCTTGATGGCGGAGAAGAATGTCTCGTCCGTATGGTCAATGACGGCGTACGCCAGATAATCATAGACGATCTGATCGTTGGTCCTGCGTGCAACGCCGGGGTGAATCAGCAGGGCTTTGATCTCGGAGGCGAAAGCAAACGTGTTATCGTTTTTGAAATAATACAACGGCTTGACGCCGAATCTGTCCCGTGCGCAGAACAAGGTTTTCTTTCGGTTATCCCACAGCGCGAATCCCCACATCCCGTTGAAGCGGGAGAGGCATTCGGTTCCCCATTCCTCATACGCATGGATGATGACTTCTGAATCAGTCTTCGTCCTGAACCGATATCCCTTCACGGCAAGCTGTTCCCGGAGTTCAATGTAATTATAGATCTCTCCGTTAAAGATCAGCCACACGGTACCATCAGCATTCGACATCGGCTGGTGTCCGGAAGGGGAAGGGTCGATGATGCTTAAGCGGCGCCAGCCGAGTCCGAGGGAAAAGGAGTCCGGCGACGAAGCAGAGATAGAGTGATGGAGTTCCTTGGCGGCAGAAACGGAGCCGGTTCCCGCCCGCTGCTCGCACTTGCCGGAGGCCATGTCAACCAGAAGGTACCCCTCATCGTCCGGACCGCGGTGGCGGATGCTGTTCGTCATGGAGAGGAGTGTTGCGGGGTCGATCTGCCCGCCTTGCCGCGACAGTATTCCTGTAATGCCGCACATTTATTGTCCTATTTCAGCGTGCGATGATTGTACTATGGCTGTTTCATTCTTTTCCCAATAATTGTAGATCTCACCGGCTGAGCAGCCCCAGGCATTTCGATGATGGGCTTCTTCAATCAGCGTTTTGTAGACTTGCCACCACATTTCATTTACAATGTTGTGTGGATGCCAGCTCAAAGTTAAACACCCTCCCACAGCTTCAACTTCGTCCATCAATTGGATCGAGTGCTTTATCGCAAGGTCAGCGTCATATTCTAAAGCATTATTAGTAAATAAACCCCCGTCCATAATATGTTGAGGAATTTCAAGTATTGACAATGGCTGTTCTTCTGCGTGGTTCCAGCAGGTGTAAGGAAAGCTGGTTGCCGCCCGAAAGCCTATTGATCTGTTGAATCCTTGAGTTGAATCAGTTTTGAAACCGACGCGTTCTTGAAGGTTCGGTGTCAGGCGAACATCGTAATGCAAATAATGCTGGCGTGTGCTGATGATAGCTTTTCCAGTAGCGTCCTCTATTTCTGCCTTTTGCGCGGAAAGTAATTTTTCATTCAACGCCGAATGATAACTTCCATGCAACCCTATTTCCCAACCCGCCTTGTCAATTTCATGAATCATTTCCTGCACTGACATTTTTTTACGGCCGTAAACAATACTATCTGATAACTGGTATGAGCAATCCCATTCGTGAACGTGCGAACCCGGCGCAGGAAAAAAATAAAAGGTCGAATGGAAACCGTAAGAATTTTCTAATTCAAGCCACTGCTCGAATTTCCATAGTGGATCATTTTTCCCCCTCCTAAGCAGAGGCTGCAGCATGAATTGGCCAAGAAGCCGGACCACATTTGTCGATTTCTTGAGTGGCGTAATTTTCGCACGCCTCATGCCGTTGAGAGCTTGCCATGCGGCTTTCCGGCTCAATGCAATTTGAGAGACAAAGTCCACGTCATGAGTCAGGCAAACGGCAAATTTCTTACCATTAGGCCATCGAGGATAAGGCAATTGTTTTTTCAACTGCTTTTGTAACTTAGAAATCTTCTTGTCGAGCGTTGGCTGATACAATGTCCCATTCCTTTGTGCGTCCGCATACTGCCAATCCCAATTACCCCATGTGTCCCGAATCGGTTTTTCAATTTCTTCCAGTCGCGCGATCTCACGGAAAGTGTCCGACAAAATCGAGGGATCGATTTCATTAATAGGCACAATGCCGTTGAGAACACGTAGAATGAATCGATACGAGTGCTGATCTCTCGTACTGTGTTTGGTTTCAGGCATTTGCTCCTCTTTTCCATTCATTTCGAACCATTTCCCTTTTCCACCGTGGCGGAAGAACTAGTTCGTGGATTGTTGTGTAGATAAAACTGCGAACCGAGCTGACCATTAGCGACGGGTTGTTTGTTTTAACCGATTTAGTAACCTGTGATAATCGCATCCGGAGGGGGTTGGTTGATACAGCCGCCCACGATCGAGGAGTGGATAAAAAATCATTTGGAATCAACTCGCGATCGATAGAAAACGAGATGACACAATCCATGATGTCGCTGGTGAAATGAGCATCGGCCCCTGCGACCATTGGTTTGTCCAAACGCCGGGCTAGTTCGAGTGACCGCGCATTTTGCTCTGACCCGCACCGGGAGTTGAAAACTTCGATGACATCCACTGCGTTTAATATCTCGTCGTTCAATGTATGACTTTGAAAAGGATGAGGAAGGACGGAAATTCCACCTTGTCCCTTGATCATTCGAATGACCTCTATTGATTTTCTGGATGTAATCTCCTCTTGCAAAAACAATCCAATGATATCTCCGATTTCGGTATGATACTCGGCACCAATAATTACCTGAATTCCATATTCTTTGGCAAGTTTTGCCACCTGGATTGAACCTTGGATTGTATCGTGGTCAGTGACACATATCGATTGAATCTTATGATCCCGACAATAGTGCAGGACCGTAGCCGGAGAAGCAAAACAGTCGTAAGAAGCAGATGTGTGTATATGAAACGCGAGAGTACGCATATTAGTCATCGAGTATTACTTCATTCCAGAATATACGCCATTAGAGAAATTAACGTAATCTGAATATTACAAGTATGGAGTCCCTTAACAATTTGAGACACCGAATGATCAGGACGAAAGGGTCATCAATGCCTAAAAAATCCTTATGGACTCTAGGATTGAACGCGGTCATTATTATGAAGGGGATGGCCGATGGTCGTTTGAGGCCATGCAAAAAATCTCCTGATAGTAACCATTGATACGTCGTCATTTTGTATTCACTTGTGTAATCAAGTTCTTGGCCGGTAGCGATTTTTACATAATCGGCCGGAAAGTCGGCGCCGGCTGCTAATGCTAATTCCAGTGAACCCCAAAATTTTGCATTAACCTCAATCAATGAGTAATCATGTTTGCTCTCATCGTATCGAAATTCAGCCATTGCAACCCCGTTCCAATGCAGAGCGTCCAGAAGTTTTCGTCCGTAGAGCTCAAGATGAGGATCGTTGAATGAGCATGCGCAACAACTCACCCCTCCTGTTGGCGGATATTCGCGTATGCGCCGATGCATAAATATCCTCTTGCACTCTCCCTGTTCGTATATTGCAAAAAATCCGCACCCCCAGCCGTGAATGAATTCCTGCACAATAGGGTAATCGTCCTGCGCCAGATCGTATTTCTCGACGAGAGAATAGAATTGATGAAAAGCCTCTACTTTGCTATTCGCCGTCGCAACAATTCCTTTCCCGCTTTCCCGCCTTCCTTTTATGATTATTGGAAGTCCAACTTCTTTTATAGCATCGGCAATATCTTCAGTATTTTTGATAAGAAACGTTTTGGGTGTTGGCACCCCCACATTCATGGCGATCTTTTGAATGTTGAACTTATCGCAAGCGATCTCTTCTGATTCGATGTTAGGCACGACAATCTTGGCATATTGGCTGATTTCGATCTGGTGCTTTGCAACGAAATGAGTGACGGGAAATCCGATAGGGACTAACACATCGAATGTATATTTCTCCAAAAGGCGAAAAATATCTTTCACGAACGCCTCTTCGTCCTCCTGGTGCACATTATATACTTGCCGACAATATCTGCTATACTTTGACAGAGGTTGTTTTTCTCCCGGATTTATGAGGCCATACACCGCGTGTCCTTGACGAGCTAACGACCGCATCATTCCAATGCTATGTTTCATTCCTGATTGCGTTACCAATATATTCGCCATTGATGAATTGAGTCGTTTATTTCTGATATGAGGCGATAATCCGTAAGGAGGGATAATCCGACCTGCGAAACGCACGTACGTTAGAAACCGCAGCAAGAATAAGGAAATGGAACAACTCTAGCATAAGTCGAGCATATCGTCTGAGAGTTTTGATACCCGGCCCCCTGCCCGTTCTATTCCACTCATCACAAATGTCAATATGCATCCGCATGATACTGTTTGATTTCATGGAGACTTTCCAAAAACCTTTTGCACCTATCGTCTCGCTACAAATCATTGTATATCCTTTGTTCTGCAGCATCCGAGTCAGATTTTCGTGATCGAATTCCCACAAATGCTGGTCGAGCGAAGTCGGTAGAAAAAGGTCCGCGAAAATGGCTTTCTTTTCGAGATTGCCATCTGGGACCTCTATGAACAAAAAATGCTTTGGGAATGTCTGGATAAAAAAGTCCAAGGCGTAGAGAGGGTTGGGTAAATGCTCCATCACATGTGAGAGGGCAACAAGTGTGGGTTCAGAGTGATCATCATGAGGTAAAGGATATTGACCCATGAATCCATTGTACATGTTTACACGCAGAAACTCTCTTGCTTGAATGACAGATTCCAGATCGGGTTCAATTCCCGCCGCAAAAGAAATCCAAGGTAATCCAGACATAATCTTGACGAGCCATCCATTTCCCGCACCATACTCGACGAATCTGAATGATGGGGGGTGCGGCAATTTTGACATGGCTCGTAATATGAAGTCTCGCTGGCTTTCGGCCATTTCCTTTTGCACCTTGTCCGGGTATCGAAATGTATTGCTTGAGTAATAGTTTTCAAGTTGCTCAGCGGTGGGGATAGGATCCCTCCACACTAAACCGCACGAAGGGCATTCATAGATATATGATTCAACAGAATCAAATATTCTTTTTTTGAACCTTCTAATTGGTTGCGCCTTACAAACGATACAGGAAGGATCTATCATGGATTCTCAACTAAATGATAAGCGCACTATCCACGGCAAACATGAATGTCTTCAATTTTGCCGCGCGCTTTTAATCCAGGTAAAAAATGAGTTGGATTTCTTGATTCAAAACAGAAATAAAGGAATTTCGAACTTTGCAAAAGTTATCGGAAATTCTGAGTGACAGCAAAATTGATCGGTCATTGCCGAATGACCTGGTCCATGATTTCGAGTAACCGGGACGATCGCCTCTCGACTGAAAAATTCGTCTCAACTCTCTTCCGACCCTCACTCCCGTTCTTCATGCTCGTCATTGCTGATCTGATTGCCGAAACAGCCCCTAAGAGGTCGCCATACTGCACCAGATAGCCTGTCTCTCCAATCACTTCGGGCAATGATGTATTAAGTGTACCAACCGCGATACATTCACATGCCATCGCCTCTGCGCACGCGACGCCGAACCCTTCGTGCGCTGACAACTGAGCATAAACCTTAGCGCGCTGATAGAATACGGCCAATTCATCCTCGGAAACATAACGGGGCACAAAATTCACGTTTGTGGGGGCGGACTCCTTAAAGGATTGTCCGATTTCGTCGCCAACGTTAAATTGACCTATGATGAGAAACTGATATTCCGGCAATGCACGTGCGCATTGCAAAAAAATGTCCAGACCTTTTTGAATAACTGTAAATCGTCCGATACCATTACACACCGTGATCACCAAATTTTCCTTCTGTCCGGATGGCTTGTAACGCTTTATGTCAACACCCGGATAAAGAGTCTCTGTCCTGTTCTCGGGAGAAAATCGCAAAGTGTCGCGGCGTGAGAAATTTGAAAATGGCAGGACGCGGTCGGCGCGCTGAAGGGTGAGCCGCTGCAACCATCGCTTCCACCATGTTCCCATTTCGCCCCATGCTATTCCGGGAACATACGCAACATCAAATCCACCTGTAATGACAACGACACGTGCTCCAAACATTTTCGAGAAGGCAACGATGACCGGTGCAAGGTGCGGAACCGAGAACCACATCATAACACAAGCAATATCGCCATGGATCAACTTGGTCCAGAGGGTGCCCACAAGCCAAAGTAGTTTTGGTTTTCGCAATCGCTCTATACCCAGAATCTCAACCGAGTAGTGAGCGGAGAGTATCGAGGCATCAAGGGGCACGAAAGGAGATCTTTCAGTGTGACAAATAATTAGTATTTTATTACGCATTTTTCTAATTCTCTTGTAATGATATCAAAATCCCCCAATGGTTGAAAATTTAAGCCTAAGAATGGTCCTTGGTAGAGTTATCTTCCATTACTTGGCGTACTATGAATCTGCCAAAATCATCGAGATGAAATTGAATTGTGATCGTTCTATGCAGGAAATTGAAGCTCTTTGCTCCAAAACTAGTTGCCACATATCAAGGCGTCGTCGAGTTAAGGTTCTCAACGACTCTTGGTTGTTTAACAAGAGCCATACCCGAGCCTATTAGAGCTTTGGTATAGCATTGGCGCGAAAGGATTTCTCATTTGATGAGATGCAGCCATATAAAGCTGCCATAATAATGGCATAACGCCCCTTTGGGAACGCGGGAAAAGCGGCAAAGTCATTTCATATTCCGTAACTTTTCTTTATTAGCTCATTAAAAAATCACTGCCCGACTGCTGAGAGTGGTGAGCTCGAATCTTAGCGCAATCGGCCTAAGGAGGATGTTCATCGAATTCTTTGATTAGGCAGTTTATGACTTGCCGGACAAATTTTGCGGCATAATCGCTAGTATTTTAGTTCGAATTCGCGCATTTATACTTCGGAAATCATTACGAAATGATATGATATAATCAAGAAATTCCCGTCCGCTCAATTTAGAAATTCTCACAAACAAGATGAGAGAAAACAGAGTAGAAACACAGTAGGAAAAAGAGGAAGCAATCGCGGCACCTGGTATTCCAATTCGAGGGATCAGGGTAATGTCTAGGACAATAGTAAATACCAATGCGACCAAAGCAATGAGGGTGTTGAATCCGGGTTTTCCGACACCCGCCATATAAGAGGCGAGAACATTTGTAATGCTAAAGATTACAATTCCAGGAAGAAGGATTTGAAAAGGCAGCACAGATGCAGCAAATTTTTCACTAAATAATACGACAATGAAGTAAGGAGCGAGAAAGAACGCGAGAATTCCTCCAACCAGCGTTACGGCAAACGTTGCTGTTGCTGCTTTCGCCAAAATTTTTTTAGACTGCTGATGGTTTGAAGCTACCGTTGGGAACAGGACCGATGCCATTGATGCAGAAAGGAGCCATGGGATTTCCACCAAATTCACTGCGAGGACATAAATCCCGACGGAAAAGGTTCCCAGAAACGCATTCACAAGGAATGCGTCAAGCCTGTAATTCAGGAATTGCAATATCACTCCGGCTTGAAGTGGTAATGAGAATCGAAGTAGATTCTTGTAGTCGGTCCATGTCATCCCCACCTTGTAGCGAGTAAATATTGTCGACCGATAAGCAACAATGATCATAGTAAAAGTCACAAAATTACTCACGGAAAATAAAATTACCGCCAGAGGCACGGTAAGCATCCCGAAGACATACGACAGCAGAAGCGTCGATGCAAGCATGCCTTGACTACCAAGATATAGGTAATTGTTGAGAAAAATTTTATTTTCCCCGATAATTATACCTTGTGCGAATAGATTGAAGAAGGCGACTGGAATTATAACTAGTGAGCTTAAAATCGTAGGTGTTAACTTTTCAATTGGGAATAGATGCGCTAGAAGCCCTGTTCGATAGCTTGCATAGAGCAAGAGCAAGGAGACTAGACTTGCGCCGATTGCTAGAAGAAAAGAACCCCGCATGAGTTTTTCCAGTCCAAGACGATTGCTCGCCAGGAAGTAAGTATTTGAACCGGGAATCCCGAAATTGAGAAGCGTAGTGAGTGTAGTGATTATAAGAACAAGAAGGTTGTATTCACCACGTCCTTCCGGCCCAAGGGCTCGTGCGGTAACAATGCCAATCACTAAGCCGAACACGAGTTTAAGAATTACGTTCGTGGCTACGGTATGGAGATAATTCTTTCCGAGGACGCCCATCAAGCGTGAGAAATAGGGGGATTCTTGGTGTCGATAAGTGAAACCATATAAAAAACCCTGCTTAACATGCATAATATATCAAAAAAAGCAGAAAAAACCATTCTAAGCACGATCTTTGCAACGATTTCTTCAATTTTTCGTATATTCATGAAACGAAAACTGCCATTTCCATGAAATATTTTGACGAACATCCCCGTGTTGTCAGGATTCTGATCGGCGCGCTGGCACTGTACTTGTTCGCGTTCGGTGGAGTCGCATTCTATCGCTACGCCAGCTCGCCGACCGATGAGAATTTGTTCATGAATTCTTCGTCGACCCTCTATTTTGTCAGGAGTCTCCCGGGCGCTGTCGTCAAGAGATCCTCCTATATCGCCCTGGCAACAGTAGCGCCGCGCAACGTCGATTCAATCTGCGTTGGAGACCTTCTTGTTTCGGTGAACGATCACAGCGTCTCGGATCCTTCGGATGTTGACGGCATCGTTGCGAAGAATGCGGGTGATTCACTTGTCGTGACGGTCGACCGGTCGACCGAAACAGCCCGGATGATCCTCAAAGTCCGGAAGCGGGGGTTTTCTTCCGCTCTGGTGCGGGTCATTCCTCCGACAGCGAACGTCTGCGACGTGACCGAAGGGGGGGCGTCGGACCGCGCTGGCATGAAGGTAGGCGACCTGATCCTGAGGATCAACGGACATGGGTTCAACAATGTTCTTCAAGCTGATTCCATCATGCGGCAGGGACAGATCGGAAAGTCGATCGTCTATGAGATCCTCCGCGGCAATCAGACATTGCGGCTGAACGTCACCCTTGCCGCGTTCGGGTTTCCGATCTCGCTTCTCGTCGTCTTCCTGTCGGGAATATTGTATATGGTCACCGGAACCTTCCTGTCGCTCAAGCGCCCGGGACTGAAGGCCGCCCGGCTCCTCGGACTTTCGTTCCTCGTGTTCGGATTTTTCGTTGTCGTGACGCTCCTTCAAAGGGACGTCTACGTCGATTGGTTCGTTCTGGTGCGCGGATTTACGATGGTCTGTGCCCTCTTCTTTGGCATCGCGCTCACGTTTCACAGCAGGATCTACTTTCCTATCGAAAGGCCGGAGCTGCTCTCGCGCCCGTGGCTGCGGATCGTCATGTATGTGCTTGCCGCTTTGTCGGTGACGGCGACGATGCTGCTCAAAGGAAATACCGCCTTGCTGTGCATAGGCATTATGGTTCTGGCGATCGCCGCCGTCTCGATTTTCTTCTGGAAGCAGGCCGGCCATGAGTACAAAAAACTATCCCGCATCATCAATTGGGTTTCGGTCGTTGCGATGGTGCTTGTGATCGTGTGCGGATACCTCGTCAACACGACAAGCAGCCAGACATATTTCGGGTACATGGGAGCCTTCCTGGCCGCCATTCCATTATCGCACCTTTACTCCATCGGCCGGTACCGGCTGCTTGACCTTGACCTGCGCGTGCGGCGGAATATTCAATACTCCATTATTTCATGGGCCTGGATCTTGGCGTTGGCCGCGGCCGCGATCGAAATCCTCCTCACCCTTCCGCAGGTTAAATTAAATTTGCCCAACGTCAGGCTCACGGGGACGTCGATTGAGATTCTCAGCACGCCGTCGCTGCCGGGGCAGCAGGAGCCGTTCGAAAAAGCGGTATTGATGGCAGTGGCCGGATTGCTCACGCTCGCGATCGGACTTGTCGGAAGAAAGGGGCAGGAGTTCATCGACCGGCTGTATGACCGTGCCCGCTACGATTATCGCCGCGCCGCAAATGAACTCGCCGAGGTGATGGGGACGAGGCTGGGCATGGTGGACCTGGCCCGCGGCATCGTGGAAAAACTGAGCGAGCTGATGAAGCTGAAGCGCGCCGGCATCGTCTTCTTCCGGGACGAACACACCTGCTGCTGCACGGAGACTCAGGGTTTTGACGGCACTTCGTGGAAAAGATTCTGCCTCCTCACCGACAGACGACTGGTGGAGGCGATCCAAAAATTCAAGGGGGAATTCAGCGTCGATTATCTGCCGGTGGACATCAAAGAGAATTTTCGTCAGCAAGAATTCCAGTACGTCATCCCGATCCGGTCGAAGGAGAAGCTGATCGGCGCGGTCTTCGTCGGAGAAAAATTATCGGAGTCGACCTTCAAGCAGGAGGATCTGCAGCTCCTTTCTTCGACCGGGAAGCAGGCTTCAGTGGCTATCGAGAATGCGTTTTTGTACGAAGAACTTGCCGAGCGGGAGAGGATCAAGCACGAGCTGGACATCGCCCGCCGGATCCAGGAAGGATTGCTCCCGAAGAAAATTCCGGCGGTCAAAGGCCTTGACATGTCCGGAATTTCAATTCCCGCTATGTCGGTCGGAGGGGATTATTTTGATTACATCCAGCTGGGGGCAAAAAAAGTTCTCGTCGCCGTTGCCGATGTTTCGGGAAAGGGAATGTCGGCGGCGCTGTACATGTCGAAGATCCAGGGAATGGTGCAGCTCGCCGCCCACATGTACAAAACGCCGAAAGAAATGCTTGTCCATATCAACCGCCGGATCTTCGAGGGGATGGAGCGGAAAGCATTCATTACGATGATCCTTGCCGTCTTCGACCTGCAGAAAAAGGAAGTGCGCATCTGCCGCGCCGGGCACAATAAAGCCCTGATCGGGGTGAACGGCACGCTGCAATTCCTTGACGCACATGGCATCGGTCTGGGGTTGGAACGCGGGAAAATTTTTGAGGAGGAACTGCAGGAGATCCGCAAGCCCCTCACCAAAGACGGGATCTTTGTCTTTTACACGGACGGATTGACTGAAGCCATGGACGAGAGAAATAACCAATTCGGCGAAGAGACCGTGCACAAGGTCGTGCAATCGGGGCGGACGCTCACCGCAGCAGATCTGCAGAAATCGATTCTTACCTCGGTCCAGAAGTTTCGCGCCGGCGCTGAACCGCACGACGACCTGACGCTGGTCGTCGTCAAATCGTCCCGCTGATCAGCAGCAACGCGATTAGGAATTTATGTTCGTAGGACAGGCATTTGTCCGTTTGAAGCATCCTTCGGATACCGCCTGTCCTGAGATTCGGTCAGACAAGAATGTCTGATCTACGAAGTCGAAATTTGCCCTCTTTCCGCTGATTACCCCCTCTTCAACGCCAGCAGCATGTCGCAGACCTCCCGGACACACCCTTCCCCCCCTTTTTTCTTCGTGATGTAGTGCGCGACCTTTTTATTGTCGTCGGTTCCGTCGGCCGGCGTCGCGGCAAACCCCACGCGCTTCATCACTTCAAGGTCATTGATGTCGTCCCCGATGTATGCGACCTCATCCCACGTCAGCGAATGACGCTTCATCAGCATTTCCATCGACGCCACCTTATCGCGGGCGCCCTGCACAAGGTCGGAGATCTTCAGCTTTGCGGCGCGCCGTTCCACGATCTTCGTGTCTTCGCTCGTGACGATCGCAAGTTTGTATCCCGCGCTGCGGAGGAGCACCAGTCCCATTCCGTCACGCGTGCTGAATTTTTTCAGCTCGTCCCCCTGTTCCGAGTAATACATCCCGGAATCGGTGAGCACGCCGTCGACGTCGGTTGCGAGCATTCTGATCTTTTTGAGGCGGGGGAGAAGCGATTTATTTATCATGGGTTCTCTGTGGTGAAATTTGTCATTCAATGATTGCTTTGACAATATGATCCTGCACCTCTTCGGTCAGATACGGATGCATCGGTACGCTGAATACGGAATCGGCGGTCCGCTCGCTCACCGGAAATTGTCCCCGTTTGTATCCAAGGCCGCTGAACGCTTCCTGCAAGTGGAGCGGCTTCGGATAATAGATCGCCGTCGGAACTCCTCTGGATTTCAACTTCTGCAGCATCTCGTCCCGGTGTTCGGTCAACAGTGAATATTGAGCCCACACGCTGACGCAATCCTCGCGGACATACGGCGTTACAGCGTGTCCTTTGAGTTGTTCAGAATACCGCGCCGCGATTTTGTTTCGCAGCCCGATCTCTTCGTCAAAGATCTCCATTTTCGCCAGCAGGACGGCTGCCTGCATTGTATCAAGCCGGCCGTTGATCCCGATGCGCACATTGTTGTATTTGTCGCTTCCCTGGCCATGAACGCGAATGGAGCGGAGTTTCTCCGCCATTGCGTCGTCGTTGCAGAAGACCGCGCCGCCGTCGCCGTAGCAGCCGAGCGGCTTCGCGGGAAAGAATGAAGTAGCCGCAACATCGCCCATGCTTCCTGCTTTTCTTTTTTTGTACGTGGCCCCGAAGGATTGCGCCGCATCCTGGAGAACAAACAGGCCGTGTTTTTTTGCAACCGACCCGATCGGATCGTAGTCGGCTGTCTGCCCGAAGAGGTCGACGGGAATAATTCCCCGTGCTTTTTTTCCGGGGTTCGTTTTCACAAACTTCTGAATTTCTTCTTCCAGTTTGACCGGGTCGATGTTGTATGTTTTCGGGTCGATATCGACAAACACGGGAGTGGCGCCGAGGAGGGCCACGACTTCGGCAGTTGCAATGAACGTGAACGGAGAAGTGAAGATGACATCTCCCGGTTTGATGCCGTATGCCATAAGGGGCATAAGAAGAGCATCGGTGCCGCTCCCGCAAACGATACAATGCTTCACGCCGACATAGCGGGCGAGTTTTTCCTCGAGCTCGGCAATTTCCGGTCCCATGATATATGCGCCGTGGTCCATGACCTTGTTGATGCGGAGTTCAAGGGAAGCACGGATGCGCCGCTGCTGCGCCTTAAGGTCGATGAAGTCGATTTTTCCGATTTCTTTTGACATGGTATCTCTTCCTAAAAGAATTTGGTTTTTCTCAAATTGTTAGATCGTAGCATCAGATCCATAAGGACTCAACTATCGTCTCTGTCATCCTGAGCGGGCCCGCTTTTCAGTACAAATCGAAGGATCCGCGACATTACAGCAAGGTCACTCGCAGGTATTTCAGATGGCAGATTCTGCTGTTCCGGTAGAACAGTCATGGATGCTTCGCTGAGATCCGCATGGCATGACGCACAGTATGTCATGGTGGAGATATTGTTTCGTTTGCCCTCTATGAACTGTCCCTCACACTGTCCCAATAAATTCTTCTATCTCGCGAACCCGTTCTTCCCAGCTGTTCCGTCTTGCTTCTTCTTTTCTTGCGTGAACATGCTGTGCCGAGGTCAACGAGAATGCCTTCTCGACCGCGGCGAGGAACGACTCTTTGGTCGTTGCGTTAAGGACGATAGATTCTTCCTTCCCTTTTGGACCGACCGTCGACACGACCGGCTTCCCCGCAGCTAGATATTCATAGAATTTTAGCGGCGCCGCATAGTACGTTGAAACTTCGTCCAGTGTATACGGAAGGAGGCAGACATCGAATTGACCGATGTAACTGGGGACCTTATCAGAAGGTTTCGCCCCCAGGAAGTGAACGTTCCCCCTTCTTTTCAGTGCATCTACTTTTTCATAGTATTGCCTGTCGCTTTCGGTCACCGGGCCGACGATAACGATCGACCACTCCGGACGGGAGGAGGCGACGTACTCGAGCAGGTCGAGGTCGATGATGTGGCGTACAACTCCCGAATATCCGACGATTGGTTTTTTGATCGTTGACAACTCTTCCGGAATTTCTCCGCTGCCGAGCGCTTCCTCGAAAAGGGGGTAATCAACGCCATGATGCACCGTGGAGATTCTTTTAGCATACGGCGATTTTTCTTCCGTCAATTTTTCCGAAACGGTGATGACAGCATCGGCTTTTCTTATGAGCGTCCGTTCCAGCGAGACGACTTTGTGCCGGAGCGATGCTTGATTATACAATTTGTCGAAGGCATCATTGCAAAAGTACAGCGAAAGATGTTCGTCCATGTGTCCGACGATCGAGCTTGCATTATAGGCGAAGATGATGAGCAGCGGATCTCGGAACCCGAGACCCTTCATCTTCCGCCGCATGAAGAATCGCGCGGCAGTCCAGTTGATCCGGCTGACGATCGAACTGAATTCGCCTAACGGCAGAAATGGAATGACGGAGAGGATAAATAGATTCTTTCTTATTTCCCGGGGGGCGCGAAGAAACCGGAAGAACTTCGAGATGTCGGGATTCTTAATGAATTTTGAGAGCGAGTAAAACGCTTCGACGAAAAGGACCCGATTCCCCTGTTTAGCGAATTCATTTGCAAGGTGATGGCGGATGCGCCGCGGTCCATCCCATTCCGAAAGCGTGACGAGGACAATGTCCTTATGTTTGAGAAGATCTTTTGACCCGCTCTTCATACGCGGCGCTCACGGTTCACGGGTTGGTTTTGCACGCTTCGATCAGCGCGGCGGCGACATATTCAACCTGAGCATCGGTAAGCTCGGGGTAAAGCGGAATGCTGAGAATCTGGGGCGCGTAGCGTTCGGCGACGGGGAAGTCGCCAGTTCGATAATTCAGGTAACGGTATGCAGGCTGCTGGTGAAGAGGAATCGGATAATGGATGCCGGTGGCGATTCCCTTTTCCTTGAGATGAGCGCGGACCTTTTCGCGATTATTGACCCGCACAACATAAAGATGGTAGGCGTGAGTCGAGTTTTTCCTGACCGCCGGTATCGAGACAATATCGTGACCGCGCAGCAATCGATCAAAATGTGAAGCGTGAAGTTGCCGCCGCTTGACCCATTCACCGAGATAGCGAAGCTTGACGTTGAGGATCGCCGCCTGGAGCGTGTCGAGCCGGCTGTTGTACCCCTCTATCTTGTGCTCGTATTTTTCCAGGCGCCCGTGGTTGGCCAGCATTCTGACATGCTCGGCGAATTTCTCATCGTTCGTTGCGACGGCCCCCGCGTCGCCGTACGCTCCGAGATTTTTTCCGGGATAGAAACTAAAACAGGCCGCCTTTCCGAAATTTCCAACCTTCGTTCCGTTGTATGTCGCTCCATGCGCCTGTGCCGCGTCCTCAATGACGATGAGGTTATGCTTTTTTGCGATCTGCTGGATCGGTTCCATGTCGGCCGGCTGGCCGTAAAGATGGATGGGGATGATCGCTTTAGTCTTCGGAGTGATCTTCTCCTCGATCCTTGTCGCGTCGATCGTATATGTCGACGGATCGTTGTCGACAAAGACCGGCTTCGCGCCGGCTGCCGTGATGGCTTCGGAGGTGGCGATGAAAATATTCACCGCCGTGATGACCTCGTCGCCGCTTCCGATGCCGCAGGCCCGGAGCGCCAGGTGGATCGCGTCCGTTCCGTTGCCCACCCCGACCGCGTATTTCATCCCGCAGAATTCTGCAAACGACTTTTCAAATGACTTGATGGCGCTGCCGCCGATGAAATCGGTCTGATTAAGCACGCCTTGAATGGCATTGTCAATTTCGGTTTTGATGGAAAGGTACTGGCTCTTTAAGTCTACGAGAGGAATATTCATTGCACTTTCTTATACGGGAGATTGGATATTTTATTGATGGTCCTGGCGGGGTTCCCGGCGACGACGCTGTTCGGGGGAATATCTTTTGTGACCACCGAACCAGCGCCGACCAGAGCATTTTCCCCGATCGTCACCCCCGGGAGGAGCGTCGCATTTGCCCCGACCTTTGCGTTCTTCTTGACGATCGCTCCTTTTAACTCTTTTTTGACATTCGGAGAGAGAGGATAGAGTGCATTGGTGATGACCACATGAGGTCCAAGCCAGCATCCATCCTCGAGAATCGATGTCTCCGGCACGAAGGCGCTGGTGTGGATGCGCACGTTTGAGCCGATCGTCACGTGATGTTCGACCACCGACGAGGTTCCGATGCTGACATTGTCCCCGATACGATTCTCTTCGCGCAGCAGCACGTGATGTCCGGTCTGGAAATTATCCCCGATGGTATTTCCCGCATAGATCACCGTGTGAGAGCGGATGACCGCATTGTTCCCGATCGTCGTCGGCAGTTCCCCGGATTTCTTCCCCCGCGGAGGGACGCCGATGATGACGTAGTCTTCGATCACCGCGTTCCGGCCGATAGCGACGTTGGGATGAACCTTGTAGGTCGCAGTAGTTCTAAGCGTTTTGCGCGTAGATTTTTTCGATGATTTCAACGGTTTTCATTCCTTCGCCGCCGCCGGTGGCGATCGGCGCGTCGTTCGAGAGAACATCGATGACGTTCGCGTAGACTTTATCGTGGTTTGACATGGAGCCCTGGTAGAACCCGTATTCGTTGGCCGGAGCCCCCTGCGGGACGTCCTTGATTTCATAGCCGTCGATCGCCTGGTGTTCCAGCACGTTCAAATACTGCCCGCCGACCTTGATCGTCCCTTTTTCGCCGAAGAGGGTGATCGACCCTTCCATATTCCGCTTAAAACTATTCACCGTGTAATTGATCGTGCCGATCGCTCCGTTTGCGAATCGGACGAGAACGACTCCCGTGTCCTCGAACTGAACGGTTTTCGGATGGGCAAAATTTTTCGTTATCGCCTGGACGCTCTCTACATCCCCGACCATCCAATAGAGCAAGTCGATGAAATGGCTGAACTGCGTGTACAGCGTCCCGCCGTCCAGATTTTTTTTCCCTTTCCAATCCGACTCTTCGTAGTAGCGGTCGTTCCTGTTCCAGAAGCAATTCAATTGGACGCTGTAAATTTTCCCGAGTTTCCCATCGTCGACGGCTTTTTTCATCGCCACGATCGGAGGGTTAAAGCGGTTCTGTTTGACGATGAAGAGATTTTTTTTCGACTTCTCCGCCGCGGTGATCATGTTGCGGCAATCCGAGGTCGTCAGCGCCATCGGCTTTTCGCAGAGGACATGCTTCCCCGCATTAAGCGCCTTGATCGTGTGTTCGGCGTGGAATGCGTTCGGCGTGCAGATCGAAACGACGTCGATCGTCTTTTCTGCGGCCAGCAGATCGTCGATCTTAAAATATTGACGGCACGAATATTTTGTCCCCAGTTCCTTGGCTCTTTCTTGTTTGACGTCACAGACCGCCTTTAACTCTGCCATTTTGCTGATATGCTCGGCATGCCGCTGGGCTATCCTGCCGCAACCGATAATTCCAAAGGTGATTTTCTTCATGGTGAGCGTTTTTCCGAATCTTTGCGTTAAAAATTCCATCCAATTTATTCATTTTTCGAAGCAATTGCAAAGTTGGCGGGGGAAGGGGAGTGTTCTAGCCTCACGATTGGCCCGTTTGGGGGAAGGGTGTACTGGCTCCCATTCTCCGATTGGGAACGGAGTCAAATTCTCATACTTGCATTTAATTGCAATTAATCATACACTACTCCCCAGCACATGGGGCAAATGGGGCATTCTTTCACATCCTTACTCTTCATAAATTTCTTCCCCCAGAAGTCACCTGGTTGATTCAGCGGAGTATGACCCAGTCGGGACAACAAACCCAGGCGAAAGATTCCCCATAAAACGATCTTCCACAGCGTTGGATTTTTTCGATTTACGTATGTAATGGAGACAATTATAATTGATCCGATTCGCATATTGACACTACGGAATTTGTGACAGAGGAGGAACAACATGGAACGTGATATTATGTCATTAAGAAGAAAAATTCAGAATCATCATCCAAGCATCATCGTCATGATGCATTCATATTTTTTTTGGGTCTCTATTTTGACATTCTTGTTTGTTCTGAATGTCCAGGCTCAATTTTATCAGGTTGGAAATAAACTTGTCGGCACTGGAGCAGTGGGCGCTTCATATCAGGGGGCGTCGGTTGCCCTTTCTGGTGACGGCAATACAGCCATTGTCGGTGGGCATGAAGACAACGGAGGCGTTGGGGCGGCATGGATCTACAATCGAGTCAACGGAGTGTGGAGTCAGCAGGGAACGAAGCTCGTCGGATCGGGCGCTACGGGTGTTTCCACGCAAGGTGTGTCGGTAGCACTCTCATGGGATGGTAACACGGCAATTGTCGGCGGATACTATGACAATGGATTAGCTGGTGCAGCCTGGGTATTCACAAGGAACGGGAACGTATGGAAGCAGCAAGGGGGAAAGCTTATTGCGAACGATGCGATTGGGAGTTCGTTTTTCGGCTATTCGGTCCATCTGTCGGGTGATGGCAACACGGCTGTAATCGGTGGTCCGGTAGACAATGGCCAGCAATACGCAGCTGTAGGAGCAGCTTGGGTCTTCACTCGCAGCGACAGTATTTGGAGGCAACAAGGGAAAAAACTCGTTGGGACAGGTGCCTCAGGCCTTGCGTATCAGGGTATTTCGGTGGCAATTTCATCAGACGGAAATACGATTATTGTAGGTGGAAACAGTGACAGTGCGAACGTAGGGGCTGCGTGGATATTCACTCGAAGCGACACTGTTTGGGAACAGCAAGGGAACAAGCTCGTGGGATCTGGCGTTGTCAGTCCAGCTCAGGAAGGGGATTGCGTTTCTTTATCGAGCGATGGGAATACAGCTATTATTGGAGGAGGTTTTGACAACAGTGACAAGGGCGCAGCATGGATATTCACACGAAGCGGAGCAACATGGACGCAGCAAGGCACCAAGCTGGTTGGAATCGGTGCGGCGGGCAATGCATTGCAAGGTTCAGCCGTTTCGATTTCCGGCGACGGAAACACTGTGATCGTTGGCGGCTATAGTGACAGCAGCAATA